>ONON01000128.1 GCA_900319455.1 uncultured Eubacteriales bacterium | reverse complement strand
ACGGATTTTAAGGAAAAGCTCCTGAACCGCGTCGGCAACCGAAACGCTGCCGTCCGAGATTGTTGTTGCAAGAAGGGCGTCAAGGTCTGCGGGGTTTTTCTCAACAACCGTTTTCGCAATCTGCTTTGCAAGAGCGATGAATTCGGGGTTTTTGCCTACAAAGTCTGTTTCGCAGTTAACCTCAACAAGAGCGGATGCGTTTGCGTCGCTGTAAGCGGTAACAACGCCTTCAGCCGCAACACGGCTTGCCTTTTTGGCCGCCGATGCGAGACCCTTTTCGCGAAGAATCTCTATTGCTTTATCCATATCGCCGTCGGCTTCCGTGAGTGCCTTTTTGCAATCCATCATACCGACATTGGTCTTTTCTCTGAGTGCCTGAACATCTTTAGCGGTAAATGCCATTGTATTATTCCTCCTCTGCTGTCTCTTCTGCTGGTGCTTCTTCTGCAGCCTCTGCCGCGGGAGCGGAAGCCTCGCCCTGCCTGCCTTCGATAACTGCGTCTGCCATTGCGCCTGCAATAAGTTTTACGGCGCGGATAGCGTCATCGTTGCCGGGAATAACATAATCAACCTCGTCGGGGTCGCAGTTTGTATCAACAATAGCTACGATGGGGATGCCGAGTTTTTTAGCTTCGAGAACAGCTATTCTCTCTTTGCGGGGGTCAACTATAAACATAGCCGCGGGCTGCTTTTTCATCTCTGTGATGCCGCCCATGAATTTTTCAAGTTTTTCTATCTCAAGCTGTAATTTGATAACTTCTTTTTTGGGAAGAAGGTTGAAGGTTCCGTCCGCTTCCATTGTTTTGAGCTGAGCAAGTCTTTTTACTCTGCGCTGAATGGTGTTGAAGTTTGTGAGCATACCGCCGAGCCAGCGTGCGTTAACATAAGGCATACCGCAGCGGATTGCTTCTTCTTTGACGGATTCCTGAGCCTGCTTTTTGGTGCCGACGAAAAGAACTTCGCCGCCTTCAGCCGAAATGTCACGGATGAACATATAGGCTTCCTCAAGCTTCTTTACGGTTTTCTGAAGGTCAATGATATAAATACCATTGCGTTCGGTGAAGATGTATTCCGCCATTTTGGGGTTCCATCTTCTGGTCTGGTGCCCGAAATGAACACCGGCCTCGAGTAACTGTTTCATGGATACTACTGACATATTTTTTCCTCCTTAGTTTACGGCGGGTCGGCCGCCTCCACCGCAGTGCCTGACAGCGCAACGGCATTGAGCCGCACTTGCACCGGCATTAGCCCCGCGTGCGTTTTGCTGTAGAATTATATCACAAGGTTTTCACCATTGCAAGCGTTTTTTTATATTTTTATTATTAATATTATTCTCTGTGCCATTTTACACCCTGCGGTGTGTCTTCAAGAACAATGCCCATTGCTTTGAGTTCGTCTCTTATTCTGTCCGCTTCCGCCCAGTTTTTCTCTTTTCTCGCGTTTGCGCGCGCTTCAATCATTGCGTCTATTTCGGAATCGAGAGTCTCTTTTTTACGGTTATAAACAAGGCCGAGAACACCCGTAAGTTCATCGAAAACACTTGCGGCGAGCTTGCAGGTTTCAACGCTCGCGTTTCTGCCCACGACGGCGGAGTTTATATCCCTCACCGCATCAAACACGGCTGCCAGCGCGGCGGCTGTGTTCAGGTCGTCATCCATTGCCTCAATAAACTGATTTCTGCGTTCTTCAAGCGTTTTTTCAAGCTCTTTGTCAACCTCGCCGTGTGACGCGTTCTGAATTTCAAAATCAATTCCGTCACGGCAGTTGTAAAGCCTTGTGAGTGAGGCTTTGCACTGTTCTATCGCGTCAAAGCTGTAATTAATCGGGCTTCTGTACTGGGTTGAGAGCATAAGCATTCTTATCGGCTCATAACCGAACTGCTGCGCCACATCGCGAACGGTGAAGAAATTGCCGGCACTCTTTGCCATTTTAACATTGTCAACGGTTATAAAGCCGTTGTGCATCCAGTAATTGGCAAACGGTTTGCCCGTAAAGCACTCACTCTGAGCAATTTCATTCTCATGGTGCGGGAAGATTAAATCCTGACCTCCGCAGTGAATGTCTATTGTTTCGCCGAGGTAGCGGTTTACCATAGCCGAGCATTCAATGTGCCAGCCCGGTCTGCCCTTGCCCCAGGGTGATTCCCAGTAAGGCTCGCCCGGTTTTGCCGCCTTCCAGAGAGCGAAATCCATCGGCTCGTGTTTAACCTCACCCACCATAATCCTCGCGCCTGCCTGCAAATCCTCAAGCGGCTGATGCGAGAGTTTGCCGTAACCGTCAAATTTTGATGGGGTAAAATAAACATCGCCGTCCGCTTCGTAGGCAAAGCCCTTTTCAATAAGTCCCGAAACGATTTCGATAATCTTCTCAATGTTTTCGGTGGCCTTCGGGTGAATATCCGCCTCGCGGAAATTGAGCCCTTTGACATCCGTCCAGAACTCATCAATGTATTTTTTTGTAATTTCGGTGTAGTCAACGCCCTCTTCGTTTGCCTTGCGGATGATTTTATCGTCAACATCGGTAAAATTCTGAACAAAGGTAACCTTGTATCCGCGGTATTCAAGATAGCGGCGCAGGGTGTCAAAAACGCATATCGGCCGTGCGTTGCCTATGTGTATAAAATTGTAAACAGTAGGGCCGCAGGCGTAGATTTTAGCCTCGCCCTCTTTTATCGGAACAAATTCCTCTTTCTGCCTTGTGAGAGTGTTAAATATTTTCATTGCCGTTCTCCTTTGAAACACCTATTTTTTCATTGATTTTTTCAATTTCCGCGTCAATGCGCGAAATCTCGATGGCTATCGGGTCGGGAATGTGAATCTGATCAAGGTAGTCAAAAACCCTTACGCCGTCGCGCTTGACCGCCCTTGCGGGTATGCCTATTGCCGTGCAGTTCGGCGGAATGTCGTTAACAACAACGGCGCCCGCGCCGACACGGCTGTTTTCGCCTATAACTATGGGGCCGAGGACCTTCGCGCCGGAGCCTATCATAACATTGTCGCATATTGTCGGGTGGCGTTTGCCGGTATCCTTGCCGGTGCCGCCGAGAGTAACACCCTGATAAAGCGTGACATCGTCGCCGATTATTGCCGTTTCGCCGATTACAACGCCGGTGCCGTGGTCAATAAAAAAGCGTTTGCCTATCTGCGCCGCGGGGTGAATTTCTATTCCCGTTTTACGCGACGCGCGCTGTGAAATCCAGCGGGCGAGAAAATACATTTTGTGATTGTAGAAATAATTTGCCTTTCTGTGCGCTCTTATCGCCTTCAGGCCGGGGTAAAGAAAAAGAATCTCAAACACCGACCTTGCCGCCGGGTCGCGCGATTTTACGCAGGCTATGTCCTCTTTTAACTGGTTAAACATTTTGCTACCTCTGTTTCTCAATAAAAAAAGCCTTCGGTGCAAACGCACCGGAGGCGTGATAACGCGGTTCCACTCCGATTTATAACTCGTATGACCTGTAACGGGGTCAACCGCGCGAAAATACTTTGGCACCGCCGGCAGGCCGTAACATAACCGCCGGGTGAACTGTTCATTCCGCGTGCCGCCGGGCGCACTTCGCAAAGCCGCGTTCAAGGCGCCTCACAGCAAAAACGGCACCCTCTCTGATAAACGCCTGCAACGCTACTCTTCCCGACCGTTGCGCAAATATAAATTTTGTAGGTGTATATTATAATAACCCGTCGCGGTTTTGTCAATTCTTTTTTGCGCGCTTCGCTTTTTTTGCCGCGTTATTATTGCTTTTGCCGTTTTTTACGCCGGTAAAGCAGCATATTCCCGACCAGAGCGTGAGAACCATAATTATGCACACAAGAACATTGACGGATTTTGTAATGCTCAGCGTGTTTGTGCCGACAAATGAATAGCTCTTCTCATTTGAATAAATGAAAAGCATTGCGACAAAAAGCAGAAGCATCTGCGTAAAGGTTTTGATTTTGCCGGGCAGACCGGCCGAAAGGGCAACCCCCTTTTTGAGGTAAACCATCCTCATAACCGTAACGGCGATTTCACGCGCGAGAATAACACACACAAATATCAAGCCCGTTACAAACTCCGCGCTGAGATTTCTCGGTTTGAGCTGAGCGTAGATGCAAAAATACGCCGCGAATGTAAGGGCCTTATCGGCAATCGGATCGGCTATTTTGCCGAAATTCGTTATTTCGCCGTGCTTTCTCGCTATTTTTCCGTCAAGAAAATCCGTAACCGAAGCGGCAAGAAAAATAAATGCCGCAATAAGATAGTGTGTATAAACCGTTGAGCCGGTCTGTGTAAACCAGACCGCGACAAAAACCGGAATAAGCAGCAATCTCAGGATTGTAAGCGCGTTGGGTAAATTTATTTTTGACTTGTTTTTTTTCATTATAAGCACCTCGCGTCTCTGCCGATTAAATCATAATCGTTGACGCCTATCACTTTAACCCGGGCGAAATCGCCGTTTTCATATTCATAATCGGTGGTGAATGTAATTTTGCCGTCAATTTCGGGGGCATCCATATATGTTCTGCCGCTGTAGCTGTCGCTGTAGGAATCGTAATCCTCGACAAGCACGCGGAACACCCTGCCTATGCGCTCGGTGTTTTTAAGCTGGACTATCTCAAGCTGATCGTTCATTATTATTTCACCGCGGTCGATTTTAAGCTGCTCGTCCACCTGCCCCTCCATATTGAAAGCGGGAGTGCCCTCCTGCGGCGAAAAAGCGAAACACCCGAGGCGGTCAAACTCAATCTCATTGACAAACTCGGCAAGGTTCTCAAACTCTTTTTCGCCCTCACCCGGGAACCCGACAATAAAGGTTGTGCGGATAACGCATTCCGGCAGGACAGTTCTTATTTTTGTTATCAGAGCGGTGTATTCCTCTCTTGTGCCGCGCCTGTTCATTTTTTTGAGAAGGGCGTTATCGGCGTGCTGCAAAGGCAAATCAATGTAATTGAGCACTTTGGGCTGCTTTGACATAACATCAAGCAGCTCATCCGTAATTTTGTCGGGGTAGCAATACAGCATTCTTATCCATTCAATGCCGTCAATTTCACAAAGCCTTTCAAGCAGTTCGGGCAGCATAAGCCTGCCGTACAAATCAACACCGTAATTGGTTGTATCCTGCGCTATAAGAATAAGCTCTTTTGTGCCCGCCTGCGCGAGAGCCCGTGCCTCCTCAACAAGAGTTTCGAGCGCAACGCTTCTGTAATTACCCCTGATGTAAGGAATTGTGCAGTATGAGCAGCGGTTTGAACAGCCGTCCGCGATTTTTAAATACGACCAGTATTCAGGCGTTGTAAGCAGGCGCTCACCTTCGAGGGGGAGATTGACCGCGTCGGGGAACGCGCAATAAGCGGGGCTGTTTGCGTCCGCTTCGTTTTCGGGCGGATTTTCGCTTTCGTCGCCGAGAAGTGAGTTGAGTATATCAACAATGCCGCCGTTCGCTCCTATTCCCACAACGGCGT
Organism: uncultured Eubacteriales bacterium; assembly: GCA_900319455.1. GTDB lineage: Bacteria > Bacillota > Clostridia > Oscillospirales > Acutalibacteraceae > CAG-177. Next base: position 882 of record ONON01000128.1, on the reverse strand, counting down.
CTATTTCGGGAATTTCATCAAGCACTTCTTTTTTATACCGCTGGGCAAGGCAGCCCGTAACAACAATTTTGCCTACAAGCCCTTCTTTTTTAAGCTCCGCCATATCGAGAATATTCTCAATGGCCTCCTCTTTGGCGGCATCAATAAAGCCGCAGGTGTTGATTATAACAGCCTCCACCCCGCCGTAAATGTCGCCTATCTCATAGCCAGCCCTGTCAAGAAGGGCGAGCATTCTTTCGGCGTCAACCTGGTTTTTCGGGCAGCCGAGCGAAATCATTGATATTTTGTGCATAATCAATCCTCCGGTTGTAATGAAATGTCAGCCTGTGCCATAGCCGAGCGGATGTCGGAATAGCCGTAGCCCATTCTCTGTAAGGCGGCAAAGGTCTTTTTTACCCCTTTTTCGGTTGAAAGCCTGCCGGAAAATTTAGTGTTCAACAGTTCTATAATACGCAAAATCGGCTCATTGTCAATGCCTTGGCACACTTCGTCGGCAATTTCACGGCTTATCCCCTTTTGAAAAAGCTCGCTTTTTACGCGCCTTGCGGAATAGCCCTTGCCGTCGCAGAGCCGCTTTGCCAGAGAGAACGCGTACGCCCTGTCATCTATGCAGCCGTTTTCCTCCAACATATCGCAAACCCTCGCGGCGTAAACGCGTTTATGCCCTTTGGCGCAAAGCTTGTTTTCAAGCTCTTTTTTGCTGTGGTCGCGCAAAGCGAGCAGACGGGTTGCACCCAAAAAAGCGGAGCGCTGACACGCCGCCTCAATAAAGGCAGTAAGCCGCGCCCCTTCAATTTCATCATTGTCTTTATAACCGCAGGTCAGGCGGAACTCCTCGTCCACCGCGGCGATTGCTTCGCCGTTTGCAAAAACGGTAACCTT
>ONON01000123.1 GCA_900319455.1 uncultured Eubacteriales bacterium | reverse complement strand
GGGCGGAGCGAACTATTTTGCGGGCATCTGCATAAACCTTCTTCGCAATCCGCGCTGGGGCAGGGCTCAGGAGTGCTACGGCGAAGACCAGTATTTAACCGGGGTTATGGGCGCGGCGCTTACCCGCGCCGTGCAGAAAAAAGGCGTTATTGCCTGCCCGAAGCACTATGCCGCCAACAGTATAGAAAACATCCGTTTCAGCGTGAATGTTGAGATGGATGATATAACACTGCACGAGGTTTATCTGCCCCATTTTAAAAAGTGCATAGACGCGGGCGCCATGTCAATTATGGGCGCTTACAACCTGTTTCGGGGCGACCACTGCTGTGAGAGCAAATATCTTCTGACCGATATTCTCAGAGAGCAGTGGGGCTTTGAGGGCTTTACGATTTCCGACTTCATCTTCGGCCTGCGCAATCCCGTTAAGGCGCTTAAAGCGGGGCTTGATATTGAAATGCCGGTAACCCTTATGTATTCGCTTCTGCCCGCCTGCCTTTTAAGCAAAAAAATTGATATAAGCGATATTGACCGCGCCGTTGAGCATATTCTGGCGGGGCTTGTCAAAGTGGCTTCAAAAACAAAACCCGCCGGCAAAAGCGTTATCTGCTGCGAAAAACACACCGCCCTTGCGAAGCGGGTTGCCCTTGAGGGCACGGTCCTGCTTGAAAACAACGGTATTCTTCCGCTGAAAAATGTTAAAAAAATCGCCGTCGCGGGCAGGTACGCGAACAGAATAAATGTGGGCGACCACGGCTCAAGCTCGGTTTTCAGCCCATACACGGTAACGCCTTATGAGGGGCTTTGCGCAAAATTCGGCAGGCAAAATGTTGTTTTGTGCGACGGCACCGATTTTTCCGGTTTGAAGGATGAAATCGCCTCCTGCGACGCGGTGGTGGTCTGCGTGGGCAGCGATTATAAGCAGGAAGGGGAGAACCTCGCGAATTTTTCACACAGCGACGCCGTGAGCGAAAACACATCCGGCGGCGACCGTTACTCGCTCAATATTCCTTCGGCTGAGGTTGAAATGATAAAAGGTATTTGCGGGGTGAACAAAAACACAATAGTAAACATTATAGGCGGCAGCGCCTATATTATTGAGGATTGGAAACATCTGCCCGCCGCGATACTTGAATCGTTTTACTCCGGAATGGAGGGAGGAAACGCCCTCGCGGAAATTCTTACCGGCGGATTCAATCCCTGCGGCCATCTGCCGTTTACAATGGCGAAAAAGGATGACGATTACCCAGATTTTCTGTTTTCGGGCGATAAAGAGAGAACAATCAACTACGGCTATTATCACGGTTATGCCCTTCTTGACAAACAGGGCAAAAAAGCCGCTTATCCGTTCGGCTACGGCCTCTCATATACCGGCTTTGAATACAGCGATATAAGCGTTGAAAATTCCGGAAACATCTTTGTCAGGCTTAAGGTTAAAAACACGGGCGGCACCGGAGGGAAAACGGTTGTTCAGGTTTACGCCGGAGCGGTAAGCGGCAACCATCCCGTAAAACAGCTTAAGGGTTTCAAAAAAGTTTATGTCGGGGCAGGTCAAACGGTTGATGTCTGTGTTGAGGTGAAAAAAGAAGACCTGCTGTTTTATAATCCCGAAACAAAACGGTGGTATTCCGAAAAAGGGTACAATTTTTATATTGGGCAAAATGCCGAAGACGCGATGAAAACAAAAATAACTCTTGAAAATATTTAAACAGCGTTAAACAAAGAACCGCACGCCGAAACGTGCGGTTTAATTATGCCTTTTCACATAAACCTGAAAAGCTTCGCGATTATCTTTTTGGGCACGCCGATTATTCCGGAGGACTGAGTTTTAGACTCTTCATAAAACTCGATCATTTTTGCCCGGTTTTCCTGCGTGGGGAGTTTGCCGCTGTAAAGAGCCTCCTGGCGTATTTCAACGGCATTTTCATATCTGCGCGCGTACTCGCCGTTTGTAAGCAGTTTTATATCTTCGCTTCTTTTAAGATACGGCAGGTTGTTTTTTTCAAATCCGCTCAGGCGCAGCCAGCGGAAAGACTGTTCAAAAGTGTAGTTGACGGCGTCGCGCAGGTCGTCGGAGTTCATCCGCTTTTTGCGCTTTTGCGCGGTTATGATAAGCGCGCAAATCCATATAAGAATAATTGAGCCCAGCAGGCAGAGAAGAATTAAAAGCTTGTGACTTTTCGGCTGACCGCCGCCCTGAGTCTGAACGGGCGAGCCGTCGGTTGGTTTGTCATTGCCTATGGAGGCGGGGTCGTAGGTTATATCGCCCGGGTCGTCGCTGACATTGTCGCTGTTGTTGGGGCTTTCCTCATCCTCCTCATATTCCTCGGGTTCCTCTTCGGCGTTTTCGGGGTCCGGCGGCAAAAGGTTGAGCGCGCTGAGAATTGCCCGTTCGCGTTTGTCGAGCCAGTCGCGTATTTTCTCCGCCGTTTCGGTAACCGCGGGGTTACCCTGATGATATTTTGCAGGGTAAGCGAAAAACACCAGAGCGGAAACGGCTATCGCGAGAACGGCTACCAGAGTGAAAATCTGCACATAAGCTCTCTGAACGCTTTTGATTATGGGCGCGCCGATTATAACCGCCAGAACAAACAGGCTGACAAAGGTGAACGCGTTTATTCCCGGCGACGGGGCAATGCCCAGATAAATCTCCGCCTCGGCGTAGATAACGGCGGTAAGAACAGGAACAATCGCCGCGCGCCTGACGGAGGCGTGAGCGAAGAAAACGGAAAAGAAGGTTATAAGAACGGCGGCAAAAACCGTTTGCGGCGAAACGCCTTCATAACCGCCCGCCGTTTCAAACATTCTGTAAACATAAGCCTGGCTTTCCTCGCTCATTTTGAAAAGCCCGTTTGCGTAAATTTTAGCGCCGTCAAGAAACTTTGTGAAATTGAAAGCGGCAAAAAAGACCGCGCAGGCGGTTGAAATTATGCTTGCCGCCCTGAAAACGGGCTTGAAGTTGTATGAAAAAGCGCAGGCGAAATTGACAATGAACGGAATCATATAAAGGTACGGTGACGCGGAAGAGCAAAACGAATAACAGGTAAGGCAGGTTGCCGCCGCCGAAAGCAGCGCAATGCCGAACCATACGGGTGTGATGTGCGAGTCAACGCGAACATCGCCGTTTTCTTTTGCTCTTGTGTTTTCCATTGTTTTTAAATTCCCATAGCCGATATAGATTCTTTGTAACCGTCATTTGTCAGCGAAATAAGGTTAAGGCCGTACGCCGAACCGTCTGCTCCGCTTTCGGGGTTGAGCATAAGCACGGTAACCCTGTTGTTTTCATAAAGGTATGAAATGCGGTTCTGTTTGTTGAGCGTAACAAATATTATGTGCTGAAAACTGTCGTCGGGCTTGTTCTCCATATATCTGCGAACAAAGTCGATTTCATCCGCGGCGAAGGTGTTTGACAGAATGCTGTCGGTGAGTTCCATACGCTCCGCGTGTGAAGTGACGGGGTGGTAATAAAACCGTTTGCGGCTGTTTGATAAAAAGCCGAGTGTGTAGTTGAAGCCGCATTCTATAAGCGCCTGTGAAACGGAAAAAACCGTTTCGGCAAGGGTGTCAATATCTTTGCGCGAGGGTTTTTCGCCCGCCGCGTCATAGCCCATATCGAAAAGCAGAAGAATGTCGTTTTTTATGGGCAGACCGAGCTCGCGCACCATAACCCTGTCAACCTTTTCGGTAAGCTTCCAGTGTATGTTTTTAATCGGGTCTCCCGGCACATATTCGCGAATGAGGAAGGTTTCGCTCGGGTCGTTGCCCGATTTGTGCATTGAGTAAAGGTCGCCGTCGGCCTGCGAGTAGTTCTGATCCGCTATGAAAATGTTGCAGGGCGCCGTTTCGGGCACAATAATATGCTCAGCGCGGTTTTCGGCGGCGTTTTTTATTTTAAACCTGAAAACACCCGCAGGGGCGAGCAGGCGTATATTCTCGGTGAACACCGTTATTTTGCCGGCGTATTCGGTATCAAACGAGAAATTGAGTATGCAGCTGCCCTTTGACGGCGCGGAACACTCGAAAAACACCGTGTCGGTTTCACCGTTGAGAAGGTTTTTGCAGCACATATTAAAGCTTAAATCATAAGCGGGAAAAATGCTGCTGTTGCTCACCGTAACGGTGCCGTTGACCGGCTCGTTCTTGCGCGCCGAATAATCGGTGCGAACTGTTATTTTTATGTGCCTTGCCGCGTCGGCGGTAAGAATAATCAGAGCCGCGGGCACAACAGCCGAGATAATGAGAATTATCAGGGTGCCTATGTTGTTGAGAAGAATAAACAGCAGCGCGGCTGAAAGCAGCCAGACTATATAAACAATAAATCCGATTGTCATATTATTTAACGGCGTTTGGCAGCTCTGTTTTCATAATGCAGTTGTGCAGCACAATTTCGGGCTCTATTCCCGCGAAGCGCGCTTTTTGAGAAAGCACTATTCTGTGCGAGCACACAAGGTTGAAAACATCCACAACATCTTCGGGAACAACATAGTTCCTGCCGAGAACATAGGCCCTTGATTTTGCCGTGGCGCACAGGGCGATGGCTCCTCTGGGGCTTACGCCTACCTCAACATCCTCATCCTCGCGCGTTTCAAAAACAAGGCGGTTTATATATTTGAGAATTTCATCGTCAACATGAACATTGCGCACATCGTGTTGCATTTTAAGAACATTGGCGGCTGTAAGAACAGGCTTGACATAATCAATGGGATTGTCGGTCTGCCTGTCTTTCATTATTTCAAGCTGGCTTTCAAAATCAGGGTACCCAACGGTCAGCTTGATAAGAAAACGGTCAAGCTGCGCGTATGGCAGAAGCTGAGTGCCCGCCGCGCCCACATGGTTTTGCGTGGCGATAACAACAAACGGGGTTTCGAGCGGATAGGTTTTGCCGTCAACGGTTACCTGACGCTCCTCCATAGCCTCAAGCAGGGCGGATTGCGTTTTGCTTGATGTTCTGTTGATTTCATCGCCGAGCAGAATGTTAACGCCGTTTACCGCGCCGGGAATGTAGCGAAAATCATTTGTGGCTTTGTTATACATTGAAAATCCGACAATATCCGTCGGCAGAACATCCGGCGTGAACTGAATACGGTTGTATTTAAGGCCGAGCGTTTTGCCCAGAGTAACGGCAAGCGTTGTTTTGCCTACGCCGGGTATATCGTCAAGCAGAATATGGCCGTCAACAAGAATTGCCGTTATTGTGTTAAGAATGACATCATCCTTGCCCTTGATAACCTTTTTTATTTCGTTTAGCACCTTTTCGATTTCGGGATTCATAACAAGCCTGCCTTTACAATTAGATTTAAAACACCAATTAATTAATATATCATATAATTTGATTTCTTACAATATAAAAGATTATTATTTTACATTTTTTTCATTTTTATAAATATAAGAAATTAAAGGGATGCCGCAACACCCCTTTAAAATTATTTTTCAAGTCTGAATGTGTAAAGATACTCCGTTTTTAAACAGTCCGGGTTGAGAGGAGGAATAATGAGCAGAGCTTTGCCGTCTTTTTCGGCAACTTCTATTTTCTCATCGCTGCCGAGCAGGCTTGCCTTAAGTTCCGGTGAGTAATCAACTTCACCGAGAAAAACCTCTTTGAATGGGAAGAAGGTTGTTACGGCATAAACCTTGCCGTCGCGTTCGGTGTAGTAAATTCCGCTTGCCTGCGTGTCTTTCTTTGTGTAAACGCGCGAGGAATAAATTGCCTCGCCGTTTGTTTCAAGCCACTTGCCCATCTGAAGCAGACGCTCCTCCATAATTACGGGAATGGTTCCGTCTGCGGCGGGCCCGATGTTGAGCAGGAAATTGCCGCCCTTTGAAACGAGCGAAACAAGAGTTGTAAGCAGTTCTTTGGCGCTCAGATAATCTTCCGTGCCTTCCATACGGTTTAAACCGAAGGAGCCTCCTATGCCGCGGCATTCCTCAAACGGCCTGTCAACAACAATGTCATCAATTTTTCTGCCGTTGTCAATGATGCCGTATTCCGTTGTAAAATTGCCGCCAAACCTGCCCCTTGTTTCTTTACCCCAGCGGTCGTTGGGAACAATGAAATCGCGCACGGAGCTTTCGTTGTAAAGCCACTGCAGAAAATCCGTTGAGTGCCATACGCTGCTTTCATAATCCCATTCGCCGTCGGTAAAAAGAGTTGCCGGCTGATATTTTTCAACAAGCTCCTTTAACATGGGAATAAGATGTTTGAGCGCGTATTCCTCCGGGTCTTTGAGAAAAAGCGGGTTAAACCACTCATAAATTGAATGGTAAACGCCGAAACGCACGCCCGTGCCCTCAAGAGCCTCTTTGAGTTCCGCCGCAAAATCTCTGTGCGGGCCTACATCCCAGCTGTTCCAGTTCCACGCGTAACCGGTTTTATACATACAAAAACCGTCGTGATGCTTTGAAACAAGGTTCATATATTTTGCGCCGCTTTTTTT
>ONON01000122.1 GCA_900319455.1 uncultured Eubacteriales bacterium | reverse complement strand
TCCACCCTGTAAACGGTTTTTCCGCCGTCGGTATAAGCGCTGAGGTCCGTTTCGTAGCAGGTCATTTCAGTCCAGCGGCTGAAGAAACCGGCGTTATCGGTCAGGAGGTTATCGGACCTGTATGCAGGCTTTTCAATATGAATAACGCCTGAAGCGCTGTCATATTCCGCCAAAGCGCCGTAAGCGCTGAGTTTATTCAGATTGACATATCTTTTGCCGTCAACGGTAACAATACCTGATTTTTCATCGGTTCCGAGCTTCTGAAGAATTTCCGCGGGCAGAAGAATGCTGCCTTCATAATAGACCGGGCAGTAAGAAAGGAATGTTTCGCTGCCGCCGATAAAAATCTTGTAAGGGAATATATAATCCGCGTTATATCTGACCGGTGCCGGATTGAATCCGCCGTCGGACACCGTGAAACTCAGCTGAGCGGCTCCTTCGGGAACTCTGCAGCCGAGCTGAGCCTGTGAACTGACGGGATTTCCGTCAATAAACAGATTTTCAAAACCTACATTGTATCCCGAGGACGGATATTCCTCACCCGCGGCTCCGATTATTACCGCGGTGCCGTCCGAAGGCTCGGTAATATAAGGTGTGCCGCGCGGGGCGGTTATCGAAACATTTTTAAAGGTGAAATTCTTTTGCGGCGTGCCTTGATTGTATGAGCATAAAAGCCAGGGCAGAGTTATAACATCGGCGCAGTCAAGTCCGTCGAAAACAATACCGTCAATCGCCGAGCCGTCACCGGACGCGCCGTACCAGTTATTGACACAGCCCTCGTCACAGCGGAAAACATAAGAATCGCGGAAGGTCACTGTGCCTTGAATACTGCTCTGCGGAAAAAACGCCGCACAGGTGGAACCTATGATATTATTCTCAAATACGCTTCCGCCGCAGTTTCCGCCGAAAACCACTGCGTTATCACCGGGATATATATAATTGCCTTTCGCTTTGATGTTTTGGCTTTCAAAAACCGATATTCCGTCAGTGCACATAGTCGAGGCGAGAATTTTGACATTCTCGATTTCGGTGCGGTCGCACTGCCAGCCGAGCGTCAGGGAATAATTCTGCGAATCAATGAGTTTTACATCTCTGACAGAACAGTCAGGGTATTCCACAAGCATAAAAAAGCTGTCTTCGGCCGAGCGTATATCCGTTTCAAAAATATCGGAATACGGGTCAAGTATAATGCCGTGCCCGTAAATCCTGACTCCCGGAGCGGCTGCCCTGACTCTCGCGTTCAGAACACAGCCGGGAGCAATATAAACGGAAGTTACGGGATGCTGAGCGTCACTGACAGGAGTTAAGAGAGTTTTGCCGTTTGCCGTTGATTTGGTAAATGAAGTTTTACCGTCAACGGTCAGATATTCTCCGTTATTCATTTCTGTCAGAGGTGAGTCAATCACAAGAACGGAATCCCCACTCCCGATATAACCGCCGCCCTCGGGGCTGTCGGCAAACACGGAAAGAACAGTTGTGTCATCGCCGTCAAGGCGCAGTGCGAAGCATTCATCGGGCCGGGAAACAGTAACGGATATTACGCCGTTCGCGTATGATACGGGATAGTTCTTTGCGCCCGGTATGACCGAAAAACTGTCGAAATCTTTTTTAACTCTGATATTGACTGTGACCGCGTCGCCGGAAAAGGCAAACTCGCAAAATCTCCTGTGCATATCCGGGCGCAGAGTACGCGCGCCGAGCAGAGTTGATGAGTTGCCGCGGTCATAGACTGTCAGAGGTATGGTTTTATCTCCCTGAGTTACAGTTACCTCATATTCATAATTGCGGGTTATTCTTTCGTCATATCCGGGATAAGCGAGCAGAATGTTCTCTGCCGACGCTGTTCCCGAAGGGGAAAGTGTCATCAATAAAACCGCCGATATTAAAATACTTAATACTTGCTTCAATTTACGCATGATTTGCCTCACTACCGCTGATCAGTATTTCTCTTGATTATCACCGTTAATCCGGAATTTTCATTCTCATTTGGCCTTCTTCGGCTTCCTTTCGGGCAGTTCAGCATACATACCTTCAAGTAATTCCGCAATCATATCTTTGTCATCAAATCTGTCAAATACGCGCATCAGCGTCTTTGAACCTTCGTATGGATAACGCAATTCCGAACCGGCAAGAAGTCTGTCAGATGTCGGTGTTCTCTTTAAAAACACTTCCTCACCGCAAATATCGCCTATCAGTTTACCGTTAAAATAAACAAGATATCCGCCCATCATGGATTTTATGACAATATCACCGGTTGCCGAAAAACACTCGCGCACATATTCGTTAAAATCATTCACTGCGATTACCTCCATTGTTGAAAAAATCATAACCCGAAACGCTGTATGCAATCGGCGGATTTTAAAGGTTCGGGGCATAAAGGATTCTGAATTAACCCCGAAAAAACAAAACAGGTCTGTTTCTTCATCGGAAGCGGAATCTATTATTTACCTTAATCAAACCGAATGCCTTTATTTTTTAAATGTGATGTATAGGATTGACCCGCTCTCTATTTTTGAGGGGAGCGGAATTTCAACCCACTCGCCGTTTTCGTTGACGGTCATACATTTGTCAACGGTATATCCGCCCGCGTCAACGCTGATTTTTCTGTCTCTTTTTTCGGAGATGTTTGACAGAAGAAGCGCCTGCCCGCCGCTGCCCGTCGCGGCAACGGCATACAAATCATCATAAAGCCGCAGATTTTTGATTTTTGCCTGACTGCCGAGCTTATACAACTGCCCGAACGCCCAAAACCCGTAATAAGCAGATGATGGCTGACGGCCGTTTACAAACAGCCCCGCCCAAAGCTGGCCGTCATCATCTCCGTCATAGTAATGCGCCATATCAAGCCCTTCATTCTGGAACATAATAAGCATAGATGTCTGATTTGCGCCGTAGCGTCGGTCTATTTTATCATTTTCGGTGGGATTGTAATTCCACTCGTCGCATATAATCTCCGCGCCGCCGTAACCCGCTTTTGCGAGGTTTTCTCTGATATATTGAATATAACGGGCATTTTTTTCGGTGACGGTATAGCTGTGCCATGAGAAAAAATCCATCGGAGAATTATGCTCTTTGATATAATTGAGAAAGTTGTTAAAATAAGTGACAAAATACCGGTTTCTCTCGCTTGCGCCGGTATTGAGCGCGTTTGTTTTTGTCAGCGCATAAAATCCGCACGAACCGTAGCCGCCGATTTTCAGAGCCGGAAATTTCTCTTTAAGATATTTTGCGGCAGTGTCATAAAGGCGGAAAAACTCTTCATCGGTGCCGAGCCAGAAATGATTATCCGAAGGATCGTCACTGTTTTCAGGCTCGTTCCATATTTCCCAATACCTGATGTTATAACGGTATCCGTCCGCCCAGCCCTCGTTGTAATGAAGGATGATGTGTTCGCAAATTTGCGCCCATTTTGTGTAATCGGCGGGAGGCACAAGATTATCGTGAGCAAGCACGGGGTCGCTGTAGCTTATGCCGAGGCGGAAGAAGGGCTCCATCCCCGTTTCAGCAATTGCCGCCATAACCCTGTCACTCTCGGTAAAGTTGTATGAGCTTTCATCGGCAGCGTCTTTTGTGAAATCGGGAAAAACACGGTGAATGTCTGTGCAGTTTATGTCGTGCGTTCTGCAAGAGGTCATATTCGCCTGAGTGAAATAACGGTTGATTTCGCTGCCCGGCTCATATTCGGGCATTCTGTCTATGTTGTGAACCGGCTTCATCTCGCCGACAACGCTGTCAAAGTCAACGCGTATAACCCCGGGTGTGAAAATCATTTGTGTTAAAGAGGTTAAAAACATGATAACCGCCGTCACGGCACCGATCATTTTTTGCAACATATTACCGCCTCCGAAAAATTTATAACAAATTATTCTCTTTTATAACCACATTGTTTTTACCGATGTTTCCGCCTTCAATTACGATGTTTCGCGCCGGCATTTCAACGCTGAGAAAGCGCTTCACCGGTTTAAGAACCTGCACATTTTCAAACCTGATATTGTTTATTTGCGCAAACGCACTGCCGGGGTGAAACGAGCGCAGATACCCGTCATTGTTCATATAAATCAGCGCGGCAAGCTCTCTCGGATTTTCAAGCCGGATGTTTCGAAATGTTATATTGCGGCACCCCGCCTCAAGCGGAATATTTTCCGCCTCATAGCCTTTGTGTGTTTTAACCCAGAAAATGCCGTCAAGCTCCTTGCAGGTTTCATCAAAGCAGGGCTCTGTTTCGGAAATATACTTTTTATTGTCTGGGCGCATAACAACACGGTACATACCGTTTTTTGTGCGAACGGCGTCGGAATGATAAACCTCCATCCCCTTCTTCCAGTCACGGGCGGTTCCGGCAAGAACGCGGATAAACAGAGAGCTCTCCGCTCCGGGAAGCTCAACGCAGTTCTCAATCAGTCCGTCCGAAATACTGCCGAAATTCGGGTTGGATACCGAATAATCGGCGCAGTTGAGCGCTATCGCGTCATCGCCGGTGCGGAACCTCGCGTTGCGCAGAACAAAACTTTTGCCGGGCCCGAAATGCACGCCGTCCTTCTTGCCCTCAATATGTATGTTTTCAATTACAACATCCTCAAAATCAGACACCTGTATGCCGTAATCCTTGGATGAAAGGTCGGTTATAACAACACCGTCTATTCGCAGACGCCTCACATAAAGGAATGCCATTTGCCCCCTCAGCCCGGTAACAGCATTGGGCGTTCGGGCGATATCGCGTGAGTCGCCGTCGGATGAAATCGCGGCGCTTTCAACACCGTTCACAACAATGTGAGCGCCTTCAACGCGGATGTTTTCATTGTAAGTTCCGTCAAACGCGCCTTCATTC
>ONON01000254.1 GCA_900319455.1 uncultured Eubacteriales bacterium | reverse complement strand
CGAACAGTTCGTAAGAACTGTCTTTTATTGTTTAGTATTTATTTGTTTAGTTTTTTATTGTTTAGTTTTTATTTGAGGCTGATTTTCAGAGAACTGTTTTTCAGACACCTGAATTTCAGACATCTGTTTTTCCGTTGTCGGCTTTTCATTCAACGGCGGCAATAAAAAAGCGGCGGAAACGCTCCGCCGCCCGCAGGTTTAACCGTTCTTTATTTTCTTGTTACATTGTCGCCGTAGATTGTTTTCCAGTCATCCTTCATTGAAATCGCGGTCCAGTCGTTTTCATCACAGCTTTTCGCCATTTTTTCCGCCTTTTCGGGGTTGCCGTTTTCACGCACTGTGTCGTCACAGCAAAGCATAAACGCGAGCGCCTTGTACCGGTTGTTTGTTGTTGTGTATTGCGCCATACTTGAATCGCTTGAACTGTTGCCGAACGAGAGCACGGGTTGCTGACCGATTTCCTGCTGAATGACGGTAACCTTGTTCATATCGAGGTTTTTGACTATAAACTCGCCGCCCATAACAAGCTGATCGTTTTCATCAAACTGATAATCAAGGCCGTCGGTGTCGCCCTGATCGGGGGCAACGAGGTTTTCATCCGAGCCGATAATCTGACTTGCCGGTATATCGAGCGGAGAAGCCTGCACCAGGCCGCGCACAATAAATCTGTCTGTTCCGCTCACAATATAAACTTTAAACTCATTCGCCTCAAGGTAATCTATAACTTCAAGCATCGGCTTGTAGAACGCCTGAGCGCGCGTAAGATTGTTGTAACCGGGCGAGGGAGTTTTTGCGTATTCGGCAACATAATCAACAAATTCTTCGGGAGTAAAGCCGGAAAACGCCGAGGCGACCGCCTTACCGTGGCGTTCCATTGAATCGGGAACGGAAACGCCCGTGTTCATAAACTGCTTGACATCGGCGGCAACTTCCTTTTCAAAATCGCTTGCCTTGTCTTTGTAAGCGGGGTCCTCCATAACGCGGTAGTAATAAATGCAGTGGTCAAAATAGCAGGGGTCTGTCTCGCACGCGAGAGTGCCGTCAAGGTCAAAAACAGCTATTCTGTTTTCAACCGGAATAAAATCGGGCGAAGCCTCATCCGTTACCGCCTTTATATAACTTTCAAGCTGTGTTTTCGCGGCGGCTGAGTCATTCCACAGCGATAAATAATCAACTTGCGTTTCGGAGTCTTCCGCGGTTGTTTCCGAGGCTTCGTTTGCCTTATCGCTTTTGAGATGAACAGCGAACACGGAACTTACCGCGACAAGAGCTATGGCGAGAACAAGCGATATAATTTTCCACAAAACCGGTGATTTTTTTGAGTTTTCCATAACAATACGCCTCTCTTTCTTTATTAATCAAAAATAATTTCTTCGTTTTCTTTGCCACCGTCTATGTATCTGACGGTGATTTTTTTTGTTTTGCAGTTTTCAGACGGCACATCGGTAAGCTTTTCGCCGTCAAAAGTGAAATCTATTGTGCCGCCGTTGTCGTCATACTGCGTGTAACTGCCTTTCGCTCCGCGAAAAACAAGCACTTCGAGGGCGTCAAACTCCGTTGAATTGCCCTGCCTTTCGGGCAGAAGCGGCACAATTGCGCCCGCCTTTGCAAAAACGGGAATTTCATCAAGCGGGCAGTTTTCCTCATACTCACCGCCCGTGTATTTTTTTCCGTTAAAGAAGTTTATCCATTCGCCTTCGGGCAGATAAAACCTCACATTCGCCCTGCCCCGCCTTGACGGCTCCGTTACCGGGGCAACAATCATCTGTTCGCCGAACCAATACTGGTTGCGGTATTTTTCTTTGCGGGCGTTTTCGCTTTTGTCATAGTAATACATTGGGCTTATAAGCGGAACACCATCCCTCGCGGTGCGCACATTAGCGGTGTAGAGGTAGGGTAAAAGGCGGTGGCGCAGGCGCAGGAAATCTTCCGCCGTTTTTTCAACATCGGGAAAATTCCACGGTTCTTTTGAGATTGATGTGTTGTTGGAGTGCAGGCGGTTAACGGGTGAGAACACGCCGAACTGAAGCCAGCGCAGGTAAAGCTCGTTGTTGCCCGAATTGTAAACATGGCCGCCTATGTCATGGCTCCACCAGGTGTAGCCCGCGTTTGAGGCGTTGGCGGTAAACCAAGGCTGAAGCCTGAGGCTCTTCCATAAAACGAAGGTGTCGCCCGAAAATCCCAGCGGATAACGGTGCGAGCCTATGCCCGCGTAACGCGAGAGAATAAGGCCGTTTTTGCCGTTTCTGCAATTGTCAAGCATGTGGTAGTGGTTAAGAAGCCAGAGCGGGTCAAGGCCGAGCATAGCCTTTGATTTTGTGCCCTGCTGCCAGTCAATCCACCAGAAATCAACGCCGTCCTCCTCATAAGGGTGGTGAAGAATGTCAAAATAGGCGTTACGGAATTTTTCATCCGTCAGGTTGAACTCAACGGGTTTTTTATCGGCGGGGTTCTGCCCCACAGCCGCGCACATCTCCTCATACTGCTTTTCAAAATATCTCACTCCGTCGTGCGGGTGCAGGTTCATGGTGATTGCGAGGCCTCGGCTTTTCAAATCTTTAAAAAACGCCTTATAGTCCGGGAAAAGGCTCTTTTCAAATGTGTAGCCCGTCCAGCCGGCGCCCTGAATTACGGTGGGTTTAACATCCTTTGGCACATTTTTGACAATGTGCCAGTCCATATCTATTGTGGCTACCGTGAAGGGAATATCTTTGCTCTCAAAGGCGTTCATAAGCTCCAGGTATTCACTTTGCGAGTAGGCGTGGTAGCGGCTCCACCAGTTGCCCAGAGCATACTTCGGCAAAAGGGGCGTTGCCCCGCACAGGCTGTAAAAATCTTTTAATCCGCCTAAATAATCATCGCCGAAGGCAAAAATGTATTTGTCAACAACCTTGAACGGGCGCAGCGAAACGGAGCCGTCTTCATTGAAAAGGAAGGAGTCGCTGTCATCAATTTCGGCAACGCCGTTTGAAGCGAAAATCCCCTTGCGCAGGTGCCCGAAAAAGAAGCGGTCGCGTTTTTCACGCTTTGTTTTCCAGCTGCCGAGATAGCCGAAGGTGCCGTCAAGCGTGCGGGCCGTGCCGCCCAGATTTGTGCTGTTGCCGGGGTAGCGCCACTTGCCGTTTATCGCCGCCTCAACGCGCAGGGTTGAGGTGTTGACGCGAAACGAAGTTTTCGGTGTTTTTACTGTGATAAAACAGCCCGCGTTGTGCTTTATTTCGGGGTTTACATCGGCAAAATCACGGCAAACAACCATTTGGGTCGCTTTGTCGCAAAAGCCGGTTGAAGATTTTTCAACCCTGAGAATTCTGTCTGAGATAACGCTTATGCGCACATCTGCGTAAATAAAAACCTGCGAATCCTTCGCGGGTGCGTTTTGCATTGCGAACCTTTTCATTTTTCCGCCTCCCTGTCAGTATAACGGATATATTTTACCACAACGGTCATTTGTTGGCAATAAAAAAATCGGGGCGCCCGACGGCACCCCGAAATGGGTTCTGTTTTACGGTTTTATCTCGACTTTGGGCAGAGAACCGAACAGATTTCTGAAAAACGCAATCAGTTTGTCAAAGAAACCGGATTTAACTTTAACCTCAACGGTTTTGTTAACCTCTTTACCGGATGAATCTTTCTGAGGCGTGTTCCCGGAGTTAACAACCTTAACGGTAAAGGTCTTGTTTCCCATAAGCTCGCCCGCGTTGTAACTTACCGATGTTGCGCTGCCTTTCGCCTTAAGTGAGCTTCCTTCATACAGCGCAAGCACATACCCTTCCGGCAGTCCGCTTGCCGTTGCCGTTACGGTTACGGTTGAGCGGTAATCTACCGTTGCAGAGGATTTGACATTTATTTTTGCCTTGCCCAAAAGATAGGCGTTATGCTTCGCGGTGTCGGTTACCGTGCCGCAGATGTCGCAAACTCCATCATTGTTCTTGTCTTTATGGCCTGTTTTTACCGTTGTTTCGGGTTTTCTTGAAAGTTCCTCACCGCAGACGGAGCAGTAAACTACGCTGTCGTAATATCCGCTTTCGGTGCAGGTCGCTTTTTTCACATTTTCCTTAACTGCGGTGGCGG
>ONON01000118.1 GCA_900319455.1 uncultured Eubacteriales bacterium | reverse complement strand
TTAATGTTACTGAATAAGCAATTAAGGCATTCCTTTCGGAGTGCCTTTTTGTTTTAAGATATTAATTCAAGATCCGCGTAAACCGCGTAATGATCCGAATAAAACCTTCTGAATTCTTTTTTGTTTATCACTTTGAATTTAAGCACTTTAACGGTGTTTTTATCAACAAATACAAAATCTATGGTTGCATTGATTTTGCCGGGTTTAAAGCCGTGGAATGTAAATGAATCATCTGTTTCGGCGGCAATTTTTCTTGCGTCCGCCATATTGCCCGACACCATTTCAACATAACAGTCGGTGTCCTGTTCAATATTGAAATCGCCCGTGCAGACTACGGGTTTGCCGTTAAATGAGGCGGCTTTTTCTTTAATCAGCTTAACCCCCTGAGTTCTCGCTTCAACACCTATATGGTCGAGATGAGTGTTCATATGGATATAAGTTTTGCCCGTACGCTTATCTTTAAGCTCTGCCCATGTGCAAATTCTTATGCAGGCTGCATCCCAGCCGAGTGAAGGCTTTTCAGGTGTTTCGGAGAGCCAGAAATTCCCGCTGTCAACAACCTCGTACAGTGATTTTTTGTAAAAAACCGCTGAAAACTCACCTTCATTCGCGCCGTCATCTCTGCCTACGCCTACATAGCTGTATTCAGGCAGGTTTTCACAGAGGGCGTCCATCCATTTTTTATGAGCCTCCTGAACACCGAATGAGTCGGGAGACGCATCTTTTATTACTTTTACCACACCCGGTATGCGCTTCAGCCAGAAATGAGTCGGGTTGCCGTAACAAAGAACATTAAATGACATAACTCTCATATTAATATATTCCTCCTTTTGTTAAACACCGCTTTTCACAAAAGTCGCAGCCGTTTCTTTTGCTTCGGATTTTGTCATACCCGGTCTGATACCGGGGTTATACAGAATTCTGACAACGCCCCAGTCAAGTTTTGACGGCCACGCAAGGCTGTCTGATGATTGATAAAAAACGCTGTTTTTATAAGTGTATGAATCGTTCGGAATACCCATAGCCTGCAAAAATTCTTCGCATATAACCGAATTGCGCTTTGTTCTGTTTATAATAGTTGAGTTAATACCTATAACGGCTTTTCTGAGCGAATATGACGGGCTCCATACAAGGCCGCAATATCCGTCGTCAAGCAAGCCGAAATCACTTATCAAAGAAGAAAGCTGCAGTCTGCCCGCGAACATTATGAGTATATCGGCATTTGACGAACTGTCTGTTATATAAATCCCGGGGAAACCGTCAATACCGTTGAGTGATGCGCATAATTGTTTTATTAATGACAAATCGCTGTTGTTGTAACTGCCCGAAACAAATACGCCCACCCTTTTTGTCCATTTCAGAACTCTGCCGAGATTTATTCCGTTTTCACTGCTTAAAGCCGTTTCCGCAAAGTAATTAATCAGCTGTTTTTGCGAATAACCGCTGACTCTTACGCTTTGAGTGGGGACCGGAACAGTTGTTGTTTCGGTGGGTTTTATGGCAGATAAAATCTCGGTTAAAAGTTCTTCCACCGCGTTTTTATCCTGTGTGACAGCAGCGGTTGTTGTTTCTTCGACAGGCACAGACTGCTGTATTTCAGGCGCGATTTGCTCCGCGGTTGTTTGCTCTTTTGTTGCGTCTGCAGTCGGCAGTAAAGTTGTGTTCGGGATATTTGAGCTCACTGAGCGTGACGATGAAACCGGTATGATTTCATCACTGTGTTCTTTGCTCATTTTTACCGAACAAGCCGAAAACCAAATAAGAAAAACAAAAAGCAAAACAACGGCAGGCAGTCGTTTATTCATCTTCTTCTCCTGTAAGGCACAAAACCTGTTTCACTTGTGAATCTGTCTGAAACACCGAGCATAAATTTATACATCGGAGTAAAAGCGGAATAATAAGAAAGCAGTTTTTTTATTATTGTTTCATCTTCAAGGTCTTTCATATTTTCCGAATAAACAATGAAATAAACATTTTTGCAGTTATAATATTTTTCAAGACCGTCGGGGCAGCCTTCTTTAAGTTTTTTATACCGCTCGCCGTCAATAAACGCCCCTGTTTTTTCAACGCTTTTTACCGCTTTTCTGAATTCCTCCGGGTTCTCTCTTATTGCTTTTCGCCAATATTCAAGCAAGGCGGGCGTCTGCATAAACAGGCCTACCCCGAGCGAATATGAATCCGGGGTAAATTCAAACCACATACACGGATACTGAGGCCAATCATATTTTGAGCGCATAAACATTGCCCACATATTTTCACGGTACAGGTGCCGGTCTTTTGTAAACCTTGTGTCGCGGCGGATTCTTGAAACCATTTTCACAGGATCCGTAACCATTTGAGGATCAGCAGCGGAAAGCTGCTCACCGATAATCGCGGCTAACTGCCGCATGGGAACAACGGCGGACTGTTTTATTTTTTCTTTATTCTCATCATAAAAATCTTTTGAGTCTCTGAACCTGTTTTCGGATAAAAGAAGCCTGGCTTCCGCTGTTATACCGTCAAATTTCATTTTATCAAACCTTTGTTATACATTTTCTGCGCGGCAAGCATAATACCGGCTTTGGCGGAATGATAGTTAAGGCCGCCCTGCATCCATACCGCGAAAGGTTCGCGAAGCGGAGCGTCCGCCGAAAGCTCAATGGAGGCGCCCATTATAAAAGCGCCTGCCGCCATAATTACTTTGCTGTCATAGCCGGGCATATCCCACGGCTCCGGGGTAAGAAAAGAATCAACAGGAGCGCCGGACTGCATTCCTTCGCAAAACGCGATAAGTTTTTCAGGTTCTTCAAGACAGACAGCCTGAATTATGTCGTGCCTTGCTTCGCCCGGTTGCGGCGTTACCGAAAAGCCGAACCCGCTGAAAAGGGCGGCGGCAAACGCCGCTGTTCTCAACGCCTCGCCCACAACATGGGGAGCGTTGAAAATACCCATAAACATATTTCTGTTTTCGCCGAATGTCGCTCCGACTTCTCTGCCTAAACCGGGAGTTGTCATTCTGTAAGAACACAGCTCAATAAGCTCTTTTTTGCCGGCGATATATCCGCCGCTGCGCGCAATACCTCCGCCCGCGTTTTTTATCAACGAACCCGCCATAAGATCGGCGCCCGCGTCAAGAGGCTCCCTTTTTTCAACAAATTCGCCGTAACAGTTGTCAACCATCACGACGCAATCGTTTGCATTTTTTACCGTTGAAACAATCTTTCCGATTTCATCAACAGAAAGACTCGGCCTTAATGAATAGCCCCGTGAGCGCTGAATATAAACCATTTTCGGCTTTAAGGCTCTTACATCGGACGCGATTTGTTCATAATCGGGTTTGCCGTTAACATCAAGATCCGTCTGCCGGTATTCAATACCGAGATCCGCCAGAGTGCCCTGCCCTTTGCTTTTACCGTTTATTCCTATAACACCGTGGATGGTATCATAAGGCGTTCCCGTAACACAGAGCATTGTGTCGCCCGGCCTTAAAACACCGTAAAGAGCAACAGCGAGTGTGTGTGTTCCGCAGGTAAAGGAATGCCTGACAAGGGCATCTTCCCCTCCGAAAACCGCGGCATATATTCTGTCAAGCTTCTCTCTGCCTCTGTCTCCGTAGGCATAACCAGTGGAAGCGCCGAAATCGGCTTCACTTACAGCGTTTTTGATAAATGAGGACAAAACCTTGCGCTGATTGTATTCCGTAACCTCATTTATTTTTTCAAAATCGGCGGAGCAGACTTTTTCCGCCTCGGCGGAAGCTTGAATTATTCTGTTTGAAAAGTCAAAAAAATTATTATCCATTATTTTACTCATTATTGATTTGCGCCCATCTGCCTGTTGCGCAAAATCCGCACTTATTATAAAAATTCAAAAGAGAATCCTCTCTGCAAAAGAGATAAACGTTTTTTTCTTTTGCGTAAAAAGACGCGAGCGAGGATACAAGCCGTGAGGCATAGCCTTTGCCGCGATTTTCTTTCGCGGCAGCGACCGCTCCGAGCAAAACAGCGTTACTGCCTATAAACAGCGCCGAAGCGGAAGCCGCGACAGCTCCGTTTTCATAAGCCGTTGTTAATTGCGCGCAACCGCTGTTGACTCTTGAAACAAAATCTGCAAGATAATCTCCGTACCGGCCAAGTTCAAACCCGCAGGATAAAAGAAGGCTGTAAACACCCTTATAGTTATCATCCGAAACCGGCTTTTCGGCTCCGACAGCGCCGTTGTATTTAACGGTAACCGATGACAGGTCGGGTTTTTTACCGAGCTTTTCACAGCACCGCTCATCAAGCAATACGGTTCTGAAAGGAATATAATTAAGAAACTGTCTCATTTCATCATAATCCGTGTTTTCACCGCATTCTATTGTAAGGTTGCCGTCGATACGGCAAACAGCGGTGTCTCTGTTCTGAATCCAAAAATCAGTAAAGCGGTGATTATTGCCGTAAGTTTTGAACAATGCCTGAATTCTTGCGGAATAAGGCGAGGGCTCAAGGCGGCCAAGATCCCGATAATCCGTTACCGATTTAAGCATTTGCAAACTCTGATGAAAGCAGTTCAATCAACCTTTTGCTCTCTTCAACATCATCCCAATTTATAACGCAGGACGGCGAATGAAGATAGCGGCAGGGAACCGAAACATTGAGAACTTTCACGCCGCCCCGTGTTTTATGTATAACTCCCGCGTTGTTTCCGCCTGCAACAACCGACTTTGTCTGAATTTTAACCCCGTTTTCTTTCGCAATTTCAAAAGCGCGGTCAAACAGTTCTTTGTTATAAAGCGTTGACCTGTCCATAAAAGGAACGACAGCGCCTTCGCCCAAAAGGCAAACTCTTTTTTCCGCTTCAACACCGGGAATATCGGAAGCTGTTGTTGTTTCAACACATATAGCGTAATTGGGCGCCGTACTATACGAGGAAGCCGCCGCGGCGTCTGAAATTTCCTCCTGAACGCTGAATGAAAAATACAAATCATATTCAAGGTCGGATTTAATCATTTCAATCAGAACGGCACAGCCCACTCTGTCATCAAGAGCTTTGCATTTGACAGAATTTTCACCGAACTCCACATAGCCCGAATCGAAGCAGACGCTGTCGCCGGGTTTTACATATTTTAACGCTTCCTCTCGAGATGAAGCGCCGATGTCAATATATAAGGAATCCTTTTCGGGAATATCTCTTTGTTTTTCTCTTTCGGTAAGATGAACGGGAACTATGCCGACAACACCGGTAACGGAATTTTTGCCGATTATAACCGTTTTGCCGATAAAAACTTTTGTGTTTATTCCGCCGACATTTGAAAATTTGAGAAGGCCGTCATCGGTGATATAAGTGACAATAAAACCGACCTCATCCATATGAGCGTCAAGCATCACCCTGTTTTTGGGCGTTTTTCTGCCTTTTTTAAAAACAATAAGATTACCCAAAGCATCTGTTTTGTACTCGGCGTAATCTTTGATTTGCCCGATTATATAATCACGAACATCGCTTTCTCTGCCGGATATTCCGTTAAGAGTGCAGAGGTTTTTAACCGTTTCTTTAAGCATTACCGGCACTCCTTTCAAGAATATAGGCGGCAAGCAGTTGAGCCGTTGCCTCAATGTCATCAATATTCGCGATTTCAACCGCCGTATGCATATTCTTTATCGGTATTGAAATGAGTGCGGTTTTTATTCCGTCCGCGGTTGCACTTATTTCATCCCCGTTTGTTCCAGTGCTGCCGCCCATAACATCATACTGCCATTTTATTGAGTTTTTTTCGGCAAGACCGATTAATGTATTGCTCATATCATAATCAAGAGAAGGCGCGATACCTATCATTGCCCCTCCTCCTGCTTTACCGGCTTTTTCATCTTTTATGCCCGGCGCTTTCGCAAAACCCACATCGACGGCTATCGCTTCGTCAGCCTCACTATTATAAGCTCCGGCGACAGCGCCGCTGCCTCCCGTTTCTTCCTGTGTCGAGAACATTACGGTTATATTGCACGGCTGTTTGCCGCTGTTTTCAACAATCTGAAGGCACCTGAGAATTGCCGCGACACCGGCTCTGTCATCAATGCACGGTGAAACAACACAGTTATTAAGCAGTTTTGCCTGTGTTCCGTTAAATGTGATTCTGTCGCCCGGTGATACATACTTGCAGGCTTCGGTTTTGCTCATACCGATGTCAATATATACGCTGTCAAAATCGGCGGCTTTGTTTTCTTCTTTTTTCTCAGACAAGTGAGGCGGAATACTCGCTACAACCCCGTACAGCTTCTTTTTGCCCCAAACGGTAACTTCAGCGGCAGACATAACCCGCGCATCCGCTCCGCCGCATTTTGCAACACGGAGAAAGCCTTTATCATCTATTGAAGTAACAACAAGCCCTATCTGGTCAATGTGAGCATCCAAGAGAATGTTTATGCCGCTGCCTTTTTTTCTGCCGATAACGCTGCCGAGAGCGTCGGTTTCGCTTGACATATATTCAGATAAATATTTTGCTGCTTTTTTCGCGGCGACGGTTTCATTGCCGGAAACGCCGGCGCCTGAACAAAGGTCAAAAAGCAATTCGGTCAAATCATACTCTTTCATATAATTTTAACACCGCCCACAGGTCTGATACTGAGAATATAGCAGGATTTTTCGCCGAAAACATATTTCATAACAGCACTGAACTCCTCAAGGCACTCATCGGGAACAAACGCCTGAATGGTGCCCGCGAATCCGCCGCCGTGAACGCGCCAAGCGCCTTTGCCTTTAAGAACCTTGTCGCAAAGCGCAAGGCCGAGGCTGACCGGCTGATTAACGGGATCCGAACAGGTAAAAACATTCTGATTATACATATATGACGATCTGCCGCTTTCGATAACAAGAGCCTTGAATTTTTCAAAATCACTGTTTTTAAGCGCGGACGATTCCTCAAGCACACGCTCATTGTCGGCATAAAAATGCATTGCCCTCAAAACGGCTCTGTCACCGCAGGATTTGCGGATTTCGGGAATATTTTTAATAAAACTGTCTTTGTCGGTTTCTCTTAAAACCGAAGCTCCGAGGCATTGAGCAACCTGCTCCATTTCACTGCGGACGGCGGCATAGTCGTCTGTTAAATCGGAATGGCTTCCTCCTGTGTTCACAATGCAAAGGCTGTGGCCGCAGTTCGCGAAATCGAAATCAACCTTTTCAATAAAAGGCTTGGCGGGATTTTTAAAATCAATCTCTACAAATCCGCCGACCGAACATGCCATCTGATCCATAAGCCCGCATGGTTTGCCGAAAAACTCATTTTCGGCTTTTTGAGCTATCTGCGCGATTTCAACGGCACTTACACAGCCGTCATTAAACAGGTGACTGATAATTGTACCAACAAGAACCTCAAAAGCCGCCGAAGAGGAAACGCCCGATCCCGAAAGAACATCCGACGCGGTTGCGGCATTAAAACCGCGGAGCTTATATCCTCTTCGCGCAAATTCCGCGCAAACGCCGCGAACAAGCGAAACGGATTTGCCTGTTTCCTCCTTTTTCGGTTCAAGCTCCGAAAGGTCAACAACATCCATTTTATAGCCTTCGGATTTAATACGGACGATGTTGTCATCATTATAAGACGCTACGGCAACGGCATCAAGATTAACGCTTGCGGCAAGAACTCTGCCTTTGTTGTGATCGGTATGATTGCCGCACACCTCTGTTCTGCCGGGCGCGCTGAATACGGAAACATCCGAACCGCTCCCGTAGATTTCATCAAACTCGTCGGAAACACGGATGTATCTTTCTTTCTGTCTGTCAATATCTTCCGCCTTGTATAAGCGGTTGAACTGTGAGTTCAGCTCATTGTTTTTTATTTTCTCTTTCAAAGCAGTATTATTAATCATCTGCGTTCTCTCCTTTGTTTAAATCTTTCGGGGTTTCACCCTCGCCTGAGATTATTTCATCCTGATGTGCGCTCGCCCTAAGCGCGCGCTTTGCCTTGTTATTGTTATATAATTTCATAATCTGCTCAACAACCGTCCACGCGCCGTTTGCGCTGAGCAGAGTGAAGCCTGTGAAGAACAAAAGTAAAATAATGGGAATAAGAAAGCCCGCCGAGAGCGGATCGTACATATTTTTGCCTGTGTAGGTAAAAGTAATAAGCTTAGGAAAAAAACCCGCTATTGACAGGAGCAGAAACTTCAAGTATCCGAAATCAAATGAGCCGTAAATCGCGGAAATCAGATTGACCGGAGTGCTTGGAACAAGCCTGATTGTAAACAGCAGGCCCGGGTTACCCTTGCCGCTCGACTTAAAAAGTTTATAAAGAGTTTCATTTTTCTTAATCAGTTTCCATGAATAGCCGGCTCCGAAGCGCTTGCCCCAGAAATATTTTATTGTCATCTGTATTCCGACGCCGACCATATTGACGGGTATCGCAATCCAAATCGGGAGAAAGATGCCGGAAATAAGGCAGAGTGTGGATGTAGTGTAAATGGGAATAATGCTTTTTGTTATGTAAAGCAGTATAATCGCGCCGATAAACTGCCAATACTTTTTAAGGCTCATAATATAATTCTCAAGCTGAGTGAGCTTTTGCTGCAAATCTTCATACCAGAACCACAGCGCCTCATATCTTCTTGAAATCAAAACAACCGTTGCCAGAAAACCCATAGCAATAAATATCAGACCGATAAAAAGAAGGTGTTTCTTTTTGCTTTTGTATTTTTCCAATCCGCTCCTCCTTTCCGAAAACAATTAAGCTATTGTATTATTTTATAATAAAATTATAATAAGGTCAAGCAATAAAAACAAATTCGGTAATAAACAGATTTAAAGAACGGAAAACGGCGACAAGTCTTAAAAAGACTGCCGCCGTTTATGTTTGCTGCCTGTTGATAATTATGTTTTGCCGATTTCGCGTTC
>ONON01000165.1 GCA_900319455.1 uncultured Eubacteriales bacterium | reverse complement strand
TCACCGCAACGGCAATTCCGAGTTCCTCAAGCTGTGCGGTGTCAACAACAGACGGACATTCCGTCATCGGCTCGCTGGCGTTCTGCACCTTGGGGAAGGCGATAACATCGCGCAAAGATTCGCATTCAAGCATCTGCATAACAAGGCGGTCAAGGCCTATGCCCATGCCTCCGTGAGGCGGAGCGCCGTATTTGAACGCGTTTGTGAGGAAACCGAATTTGAGATTTGCCTCCTCATCGCTTAAGCCCAGCAGGGCGAACATTCTTTTTTGCAGGTCGGGGTCTGTAATTCTGATTGAGCCGCTGCAAAGCTCAATGCCGTTGAGAACAAGGTCATAAGCCTTTGCCCTGACTTTGGCTTTATCTGTTTCAAGGTATTCAAGGCATTCATCCATAGGTGATGTGAACGGATGGTGCATAGCCACAAATGTGCCGAGTTCTTCATCCCAGTCAAAAAACGGAAATTCGGTAATCCACAGCAGATTGAACTTACCTTTCGGAATAATGCCGAGTTTTTTCGCGACCTCCTGACGCAAAGCGCCGAGAACGGGCAGAACCACGGAATTTTTGGTGTCTCCGATTATGAGAATAACATCGCCGTTTTCCGCTCCTGTTTCAGCTTTGATTGCGCTCATTTCATCATCCGTCATAAATTTGGCGAAGGATGAGGCAACAGTGCCGTCGGGCGCGATTCTCGCGAAAGCAAGACCTTTCGCGCCGATTCCCCTCACCATTTCGGTGAGCTTGTCAATCTCTTTTCTCGAAAGCGTTTCGTATGCGTTTTTAGCCGTAATCGCGCGTACGCTGCCGCCACCCTCAATCGCCGAAGTGAAAACGCCGAAGCCGCAGGTTTTAACAATATCGGAAAGGTCATGTATTTCCATTTCATAGCGGGTGTCGGGTTTGTCGCTGCCGTAACGCTCCATAGCGTCTTTATAGGTCAGCCTCGGAAGCGGCAAATGGATGTCAATGCCGAGAGCCTCTTTGAAAACTCTTTGCATATAGCCCTCGCCTATCTGCAGCACATCCTCAACATCAACAAAGCTCATTTCAATATCCACCTGGGTAAACTCCGGCTGACGGTCGGCGCGCAGATCCTCATCTCGGAAGCAACGGGCGATCTGCATATATCGGTCAAAGCCGGCCACCATTGAAAGCTGTTTATAGAGCTGAGGCGACTGCGGAAGGGCGTAGAATGTGCCTTTATGGATTCTTGAAGGCACCAGAAAGTCTCTCGCACCTTCGGGGGTGGATTTTATAAGCATAGGGGTTTCAAGCTCAATAAAGCCGTTTTCATCAAAATAATCGCGTGTTATTTTAGTGATTTTGTGGCGCATAAAAATGTTTTTCTGCAGTTCCGGGCGCCTTAAATCGAGATAGCGGTATTTAAGGCGGGTAAGTTCCGAGGTCTGACAGCCGTCAACAATCTCAAAAGGAGGTGTCTCACTTTTTGAAATAACACGCAGATCCGTAACGGTTATTTCTATGTCACCGGTGGGAAGCTCGGCGTTTTTTGCGCTTCTCTCGCGCACCGTGCCCTGCGCCATAAGCACATACTCGCTTCTTACAGAGTTTGCTTTTTCAAAAATCTCTTTTTCGGTGTCCTCATCAAAAGCGAGCTGAACTATTCCGCTCCTGTCACGAAGGTCGATAAATATAAGCGAGCCGAGGTCGCGCCTGCGCTGAACCCAGCCCGCGACCGTAACCTGCCTGCCTTCATCCGCGGCTCTGAGGTTGCCGCAGTAATCTGTTCTTTTAAGCCCTGTCATCATATCCATAACAAATCATCCTTTCAAAAGCCCGGATAAATCAACCGAGCCCAAATCGCCGTCTGCGCCGAGCTGCTCACCCAGAGCATCGGTCTCATGCTTTATGAGCGTTCTCATAAACTCATCCTCAAAATTATCGATTTTTATCTGTGAGGTTGCGCCGTCACGCATATTTTTAAGCGTAACTTCGCCCGCTTCAAGCTCATTGTCGCCGAGAACGGCTGTGTATTGCGCGCCGATTTTGTCGGCGTATTTCATCTGCGCTTTAAGAGAACGGCCCGAAATATCCGTCTGAGCGCTTATTCCCGACGAACGCAGGTCGGCTGTCAGTTTCGCCGCCGCGAGTGAGGCTTTTTCACCCATAGGCGCAATATAAACATCGCACCCGGCGTCATCGGGAACCTCAATACCCTGAGCCTCAAGCAGCAGGAGCAGCCTGCCTATGCCGAGGCCGAAACCGAGCGAGGGAGTGTGCGGACCGCCGAGCGTCTCAACAAGGCCGTCATATCTGCCGCCTCCGCAAACGGTACCCTGCGCGCCGATTGAATCCGAAACAAACTCAAACACGGTTTTTGTGTAATAATCAAGCCCGCGAACGATTTTCGGGTTGATTGTGTATTCAATATTCAAGGCGTCAAGGTATTTTTTAACGCCTTCAAAATGCTCACTGCACTCCTCGCAAAGATAGTCGAGCATAACCGGAGCGCCTGCAGCTATCGCGGAGCAGACGGGACTTTTGCAGTCGAGAATGCGCATGGGATTTCTTTCAAGCCTGTCGCGGCAGGTGGCGCAAAGCTCATCTTTTTTTGCCGTGAAATACTCTTTTAAAGCCTCGGAGTACTTTTTGCGGCATTCCGGGCATCCGATTGAATTAAGCTGCAATTTGAGCCCTTCTACGCCGAAAAACGCGAAAATCTCGTTTGCCAGCGAGATAACCTCAGCGTCGGCGGCAGGCGACGCCGTACCGAGCACCTCAACGCCGAACTGGTCAAACTCTCTCCATCTGCCCGCCTGAGGTTTCTCATAGCGGTAGCAGTTGACATGGTAAAAAAGCTTCTGAGGCAAAGCCTCATTGAAAAGCCCGTGTTCAAGAAAAGCCCTGACCGCGCCTGCCGTACCTTCGGGGCGCAGGGTTATTGAGCGTCCGCCTTTGTCATCGAAGGTGTACATCTCTTTTTGCACAACATCGGTTGTGTCTCCCACTCCCCTCGCGAAGAGCTCGGTATGTTCAAAAACGGGCGTGCGTATTTCTTTAAAGCCGAAATTTCCGGCAATGTCAAATAAAGTGTTTTCAACAAAACGGCGTTTGCCGCTTGTTGCGGGCAGAATATCCTGTGTGCCCTTTATCGCGTTTGTTATAAGTGCCATTTTTCATCCCATTCCGATAAAATGAATTATTTAAAAGTGGGACACTGCAGGGCAGGTGTCCCACTTAACTGTTATGAGTTTTGCGCCGTTGTCAGTTTTTGGGGTTGACAATGTCGCGCCAGTCGAGGTCGCCCCTTGCGAGCGAGTGAATAAGCGCTTCGGCCGTGGCAATGTTTGTTGCAACGGGAATTGTGTGAACATCGCAAAGCCGGAGCAGATTTTCTTCACCGGATTCTTCGGGCTTAGCCGTGAGCGGATCGCGGAAGAACAGCAGAAGGTCAATTTCGTTGCAGGCGATTCTGGCGCCTATCTGCTGGTCACCGCCCTGCGTGCCGCTTAAATAACATTTTATGTCAAGGCCGGTCATTTCGGAAACGATTTTGCCGGTAGTGCCTGTTGCGCAGAGAGTGTGCCTGCTGAGAATACCGCAATACGCTATGCAGAACTCGGTCATCAATTCTTTTTTCGCGTCGTGCGCTATGAGAGCTATGTTCATACACTTGACCTCCGTCTTTATTTTTGCAGATTTATAATATCAAACCCTTTGGTTTAATACAAGAGTTTTTTGAATTATTCTTCGGAATTATTTTCGCCTTCGGTTTCACCCCCGGCGCCGTTTTCCTCCGCTTTTATGTCACCGTCATCCATTTTCGGCACGGATACCGCCATAACGACCTTTTCGTTTTCGCCGAGGTTCATCGCCTTTACGCCTTTTGAATCTCTGCCGCCGGTTTCTTTGATATCCGCTATGGCAAGACGGATGATTTTTCCTCCGGATGAAAGGACTATAAGGTCATCCTCCTCATTGACAACTTCTATTGAGCAAACAAAGCCGTACTTATTTATATCATAGTTTTTAAGGCCCTGACCGCCGCGGTGCTGAATTGAGTATTTATCCACCGAACAGCGCTTGCCGTTGCCTATCTCGCTGATTGTAAGCACGGTTTTGCCTTCTTTGAGAACATCCATACCTATAACGGTATCGTCGCCTTTAAGGGTGATTGCCTTGACGCCTCTCGCCGTTCTGCCTATTGGGCGGGCGTCGTTCTCGTTAAAGCGGATGCTCTTGCCGTTGCGCGTGGCGATAAGCAGATCCTCATTGCCGGTTGTGTATTTTACGCAGATGAGCTCGTCGTCATCGTCAAGATTAATCGCGAACACGCCTGTTTTGCGTATGTTTTTATAAGCTGACGCGAGCGTGCGCTTGATTACGCCCTTGCGCGTTACCATACACAGGTAACCTTCACCCTCAACATCGGGCACCTGAATCATTGCCGAAACTCTTTCGCCCTGTTCAATGGGAAGAATGTTAACAATATTCATACCCTTGCTTATTCTTGACGCTTCGGGTATTTCATAGCCTTTAACCCTGTAAGTTCTGCCCTTTGTTGTGAAGAACATCAGATAATCGTGAGTGGAGCAGGTAAACATTGTTTTTACCGCGTCCTCATCGCGGTAGGTCATACCTTTCATCCCTTTGCCGCCGCGGTTCTGCACACTGTATTCGCTCACAGGCAGGCGTTTTATGTAGCCGAGGTCCGTCAGGGTGTAAACACATTCCTCAACGGGTATGAGATCCTCCATATCCACCTCGCCGCTGACATCCTGAATCTCCGTGTAGCGTTCATCGCCGAACTTGTCTCTGATTTCGGTAAGCTCGTCTTTGAGAACGCCCTTGAGCATTTCCTCGTCGCTGAGCAGTTTGTTGAAATAATCAATCTTCTCCTGCAAAGCTTTGTGCTCTTCAATCAGCTTTTCACGGTCAAGGCCCTGCAGGGCTTTAAGGCGCATATCGAGAATAGCCTGCGCCTGAACATCGTCAAGGCTGAAACGGTTCATCAGATTTTCTTTTGCGTTGTCATAGCTTTCGCGTATGATTTTTATAACCTCGTCAATATTGTCCTGTGCGATTATCAGACCCTCAAGAAGGTGAGCCCTTTCAAGCGCTTTTTTGAGGTCATAGCGCGTTCTGCGTGTGATTACCTCTTCCTGAAAGGCAAGATACTCGTCGAGCACCTCGCGCAAAGTGAGTATTTTAGGCTGCTTCTGGTCATCGACAAGGGCGCGCATAATAACACCGAAGGATGACTGCATATCGGTCTGGGCGTAAAGCTTGTTGAGCACAACCTGAGCATTCGCGTCGCGTTTGAGCTCAATTACGATTCTCATACCGTTTTTGTCGGATTCGTCGCGCAGATCCGAAATGCCGTCAAGGCGTTTTTCACGAACCTGGTCGGCGATTTTTTTAATCAGAGCGCGCTTTTTGACCATATAAGGCAGTTCGGTAACGATTATTCTCGTTTTGCCTTCTCTGCCATACTCCTCCATCTCGGTGCGGGCGCGGATTATGATTTTGCCCCTGCCGGTGGCATAAGCCTGGCGGATGCCCGCCCTGCCCATAATAATTCCTCTTGTGGGGAAATCCGGGCCCTGTATATGCTCCATAATATCTTCAAGCCCGGCGTCGGGATTGTCAAGAACGCATATACAGGCGTTTATAACCTCCGTAAGGTTGTGCGGAGGAATATTGGTAGTCATACCGACGGCTATACCCTGTGAGCCGTTTACAAGCAGGTTGGGGAATCTTGACGGAAGAACGCGGGGTTCCTTGCGTGTTTCGTCAAAATTGGGGTTCCAGCTGACGGTGTCTTTGTCAATATCCCTTATCATCTCGTTGCTGATTTTGCTCAGCCTCGCCTCTGTGTAACGGTAGGCTGCGGGAGGGTCTCCGTCAACAGAGCCGAAGTTGCCGTGACCTTCAACAAGCATATATCGCATTGAGAAATTCTGCGCAAGACGCACCATGGCGTCATAAACGGATGTGTCGCCGTGGGGATGGTATTTGCCCAGAACATCGCCTACGCAGGTTGCCGATTTTTTGAATGGCCTGTCGGAATACAGTTTATCCTCATGAAGGGTGTAGAGTATTCTTCTGTGAACCGGTTTAAGACCGTCGCGAACATCCGGCAGGGCGCGGTCGATAATAACGGACATGGCGTAATCCAGCAGCGCCGTTTTCATCTCGGGAATAATGTCGGATTCTGTTATGACCTGATCCGGAAAAAGAATATCCTCCGGCTTGTAATCTCTTCTGTGTGCCATTTACGCCGCCTCCTTAAACATCAAGATTAATAACATATTTCGCGTTGTCTTCAATCCACTCGCGGCGGGGCTCAACCTCTTCACCCATAAGAAGATTGAAAACGGAATCCGCGGCTATGGCGTCGGAGAGCGTAACTCTGCGAAGAGTTCGCTGCTCGGGGTCCATTGTGGTGTCCCAAAGCTCATGCGGATCCATTTCGCCGAGACCTTTGAAGCGGCTTATGCCCACCTCGGCGTTTTTGTTCTCACCGCGCATTTCCGCCGAAATAGCGTCGCGCTCTTCGTCGGAATATGCAACCCTTGTTGTTTTGCCCTTTGTGAGCTTGTAAAGCGGAGGAACAGCCGAATAAACATAGCCGTTTTCAATAAGCGGGCGCATATAGCGGAAGAAGAATGTAAGAAGCAGCGTGCGGATGTGAGCTCCGTCAACATCGGCATCCGACATAATTATTATTTTGTGGTAGCGGAGTTTTTCGGCGCTGAACTCATCGCCGATACCGCAGCCGAGAGCGATTATCAGCGGCTTTAACTTATCATTGTCATAAACCTTGTCGAGCCTCGCCTTTTCAACATTGAGCATTTTGCCCCACATGGCGAGAATGGCCTGAAAGCGCGAATCTCTGCCCTGAATGGCGGAACCCGCGGCGGAGTCGCCCTCGACAATATAGATTTCGCAAAGGCTCGGGTCGCGCTCATTGCAATCCTGAAGCTTGTCGGGCATCTGACCCGATTCGAGACCGTTGCTGCGGCGAACCGTCTCACGCGCTTTTCTCGCCGCCTCGCGGGCGCGGTTTGCGGTAAGAGCTTTGTCAAGAATGGCCTTGCCCGCCGCGGGGTTTTCTTCAAGATAGTTTTCAAGCGCTTCGCCTACCATGGCGTTTACAAGGGTGCGCACCTCACTGTTGCCGAGTTTGGCTTTGGTCTGACCCTCAAACTGGGCGTCGGTGAGTTTGACGGATATAACGCAGGTTATGCCTTCGCGGCAGTCCTCGCCGGAAACCTTGTCATCGCCTTTGAGTATGTTCATCTTTTTGCCGTATTTGTTGAGCGCGTTTGTCAGCGCCCTTTTGAAGCCGTCCTCATGCATACCGCCTTCGGGAGTGTGAACATTGTTGGCGAACGAAACGATTATTTCGCTGTAAGTGTCGGTGTACTGCATTGCGAGCTCGGCCATTGTGTCGCCCGATTTGCCGGACATATAAATGACATCCTCGTGAACGGGGGTTTTGTTTTTGTTTAAGAATGTTACAAATTCGCGTATGCCGCCCTCATAGCAGAGAACATCTTTGCGCTCACTCTCATCAAGGTTCGCGCTTTCGGGGCGTTTGTCTTCTATTGTGATTTTAAGCCCGGCGTTGAGGAACGCCTCCTCCTGCATACGCTTGTGCAGGGTCTCATAATTATAAACGGTTGTGTCGGTGAACATTTCGGGGTCGGGTTTAAAACGGACGAATGTGCCCGTTTCTTCTGTATCGCCAGTTATTGTGAGCTCTTTTGTAATATAGCCGCGCGAGAACTCCATACGGTGAATTTTACCGTTTTTGTAAACCTCAACCTCAAGCCACTCCGAAAGAGCGTTTACAACGGAGGCACCTACGCCGTGGAGGCCGCCGGAAACTTTGTATCCGCCGCCGCCGAATTTGCCGCCCGCGTGAAGCACGGTGAAAACAACCTCAAGGGCGCTTTTGCCCGTCTGCTCCTGAATGTCAACGGGTATTCCCCTGCCGTTGTCGCGCACGGATATGATATTGCCGGGCTCAATAGCCACTTCGATATGTGTGCAGTAGCCGGCGAGCGCCTCGTCTATGGAGTTATCGACAATCTCATAAACAAGGTGGTGAAGACCGGAAGCACTGGTTGAGCCGATATACATACCCGGCCTTTTTCTGACGGCCTCAAGGCCTTCGAGAACCTGAATCTGAGAAGCATCGTATTCCTCACTGACGGCGGTGCTCATATCGTCGCCGATTTGCTCAACTTTTATTATTTCTTCTTTTTCAATATTTTCCATTTTTGTTTCTCCTTAACCTATGCGGCTGCCGGGTGTTTTCCTGTTTTTTTTGGGCTTATAAGCGGGGGGATTTTCAAGCCTCATTCTCGCGCTTTTGCTTGAAGCGAGATATTTATTGACCTGAATAACCGGAGTAAGCAGCTCCGGTGCCATATAATCCGTGCAGTTTGCAAGAAGCTCGTCACCGAGCTGACCGAGAACGGTAACCGTTATTATGCTTTGCGTGTTGTTTGTGCCGTCAAGATACAGGTCGTTGAGAATGGCAAAAAGCTTTTTCATCTCGGCGGGCTTGTTCTGCTTTATTCTCTCTGTTATTACGGGGTTTGCGTATTCAAGAAAGAACCTGTCGGCGAGAAGCTCGCCGTAGCCCTCGTAATTCTCTTTATAAGCGGTTTTAAGCTGAGGATAAATACCCGCTATGCGGCTTACCAGAGTAACCTCGTCGTATGACATTCCGCCGTTTTCAACCTTGTCTCTCGAAACGGTCTGGGGCGCTCTCTGCCTTTTGATTTTTTTCTCCGCCGCGGGGCTGAACCGCTCCGTAACGGATTCGGAAATCTCATTGACAAAATATTTTATCTGCTTGTCGTTTATATCCGCCGGGTCAAGTATGGAGTTCGAAATAACCGCGAAATCGCCGTCGGCTATCTCGCCCTCTTTCAGCACGCCCGAAACGGTAAGGCGGTTGTCAAAATGCTCAATTTTGAGTGCCTTGTTTTCGCCCTTGAACGCTATTGTTATTTTGTCACCCTCTGTTTTGGCAGGGAGCGCGCCTTTCTCGGTGCCTTCGGGAATTACGGGAACAAAGCCGCAGCCCGCGAGCACAAGAGCGAGGTCTTTGTAAATGCGGTTGAGAATGTCATAGATATTTTCCATTTCTTTACTCCTTTTCGCTTTGTTTTTTAAGCCGGAATATTCTTTTATATTATACTACCTCTATTTATATTTGTAAATTATATATTATTAATAATATTATAATTTAAACTTATTTTAAATTTATATATGTTTGCCATAAATATTTGTTTGACTAAACAATAAGTATGTGATAATATATATAGACTTATTTGTTAAAAATCCCTTACTGAGGTGCGATATGAAAAAAGTTCTTGTGCTTTTCGGCGGCGTTTCAAGCGAGCACGATGTTTCGCTTATCTCCGCGAAATCGGTAATTGAAAATATACCCTCCGATAAATACGAGGTGACAAAACTCGGAATAACCAAAGACGGCGTTTGGTACATCTACAAAGGCGACACAGCGGACCTGCCCGGTGACAGATGGCTTGAAAACAGGTCTATGCTTGTTCGCGCCGTTCTTTCACCCGACCGCAGCCACCACGGCGTTATTACAGAGCGCGGTTCGGTAATTTCTTTTGATATATGCTTCCCCGTTCTTCACGGCAGAAACGGTGAGGACGGCACTGTTCAGGGGCTCCTGGCTCTCGCGGGAATCCCGTTTGTGGGGTGCGATATGCTTTCATCCGCCGTTTGTATGGATAAAGCCATGACAAACGCCATAGCGGATTACGCAGGCATAAAACAGGCAAAATGGATGGCTTTTGACAAATACGCCTATTCCAAAGACGCCGCACAAATAATAAAAAAAGCCGAAAACAGTCTCGGTTTCCCGATATTCGTTAAGCCCGCAAACTCCGGTTCCTCCGTCGGAATAACAAAGGTCAGCGGCAGAGAGGCTCTTGAAAGCGCGATAAACACCGCGTTTGAGTTCGACAAGAAAGTTGTTCTTGAAGAGGGTATTGACGGCCATGAGGTTGAATGCGCCGTTATGGGCAACGATGAGCCTGTCGCCTCCACGGTGGGCGAAATTGTGCCCTGCAATGAGTTTTATGATTATGACGCCAAATATTACGCGAACCGTTCGGAGCTCAATATTCCCGCAAACCTGCCGGAACAGACAATTCAGGCTGTGCGCGACGCCGCGTGCAGAGCCTATAAAGCCTTCGGCTGCTCGGGGCTGACAAGAATAGATTTCTTTGTAAGAAAAAGTGACGGCGCCGTTATGCTCAACGAGCCCAACACAATACCCGGTTTCACATCAATAAGTATGTATCCGAAGCTTTTTGAGGCCTCCGGCGTGCCCTACCCCGAATTGCTTGACAGGCTTTTACAGCTTGCGGAAGAAAAAACAGTATGAGCAGTTACACAGTTACAATAAAAGACACTCACGAGCACAACGGCGAAAGCTTCACGGCGGAATTCACAAGCGCCTGCGAATACATAAAAGACGGCGAGAATTTTACCGTTACATACGCCGAAAAAGGCGGAGAGCTTGACGGAAGCGTTGTTTCCATCCGCGCAAAGGGCGGGGGAACGGTTGAGATAACCCGGTTCGGCGAGTTCAACACCCGTCTTATCGTTGAGCGCGGCCGCAGGCATATCTGTTTATATAACACCCCGTTCGGCGAAATTTCAATGGGTGTTTACGCCGAGGAGGTTTATTCGCAGATAAACGCCGGCGGAGTGAGCATGAAACTGCGCTACACTCTCGACTGCAACTCCGGATTAATATCTACAAACACTATGAAAATCACGGTTAAGGAGGCGGTTGACAATGTCACTGCTTGTTAAAAAATCGCATACCGACGCGCGCACTGCCGTAATTGAGGCGGCCGGTGTCGCCGTAGCAAAAGGGCTGTTTTCCGAGGAGCCTCTGCCCGGCTTCAACACTGAGGTTCCCGCCGACAGAAAAAACGGCGATGTTTCGACAAACGCCGCTATGGTCTGGGCTAAAGC
This sequence comes from uncultured Eubacteriales bacterium, assembly GCA_900319455.1. Lineage (GTDB taxonomy): Bacteria > Bacillota > Clostridia > Oscillospirales > Acutalibacteraceae > CAG-177. Next base: position 2,115 of record ONON01000165.1, on the reverse strand, counting down.
GCTGCGTATGCCTCCGCGTAAAATCGCCGAAACAATAGCAGGCAACATTCAACTTGCCGACACGCTTTTTGAAAGAGTAGAAGTGGCGGGCCCCGGGTTTATCAATTTCTATTACGGCAGTTCTTTCTACAGCGCGATAATTGAGGATATATTAGCAAAAGGCAGCGGTTACGGCCGTTCCGATTTCGGAAAAGGCAAAAAAATCAATGTTGAGTTTGTCAGCGCGAACCCCACAGGTCCCATGCACATGGGCAACGCGAGGGGCGGCGCTCTCGGCGACTGCCTTGCGGCGGTTCTTGATTTTGCCGGCTATGAGGTCAGCCGTGAGTTTTATATAAACGACGCGGGCAATCAGATTGACAAATTCGCGCTTTCTCTTGACATACGCTACCGTCAGATTTATGAGGGTGAAAACGCCCCCGAACTGCCGGAGGACTCATACCACGGCGCCGATATAACGCAACGCGCGAAAGAATTTGCCGGAGTTTACGGCGACTCGTTTATTTCAAAACCCGAGGAGGAGCGCAGAAAGGCTCTCGTCGATTTCGCTCTGCCGAAAAACATTCAGGCGATGAAAGACAACCTCACCAAATACCGCATTGAATACGACACCTGGTTTCACGAAAGCACTCTGCACTCAGACGGTGAGATAGCCGAGATTATCGACATAATTAAAAGCAGAAATCTCGCCTATGAAAAAGACGGCGCGCTGTGGTACAAAAACTCCGAGGTTCTCGCAGGCAGGCTTGCAAAAGAGGGCAAAACTCCCGCCGATATAGAAAAACTCGGTTTAAAGGATGAGGTGCTTATCCGTCAGAACGGCAACCCCACATATTTTGCCGCCGACATAGCCTACCACCGCAATAAATTTGCGAGAGGCTTTGACAGAGCCATTGATATATGGGGCGCCGACCACCACGGCCATGTTGCGCGTATGAAAGGCGCACTTGACGCGATAGGCCTTGACGGCGACAAACTTGACATTGTTCTTATGCAGCTTGTCAATCTTACAAGAGACGGTCAGGTTGTGAAGATGAGCAAAAGAACCGGCAAGGCAATCACCCTCACGGACCTGCTTGAAGAAATTCCGATTGACGCGGTGCGTTTTCTTTTCAATATGAGAGAACCGGGTTCTCAGATGGATTTTGACCTTGACCTTGCCGTTGAGCAAAGCTCCGAAAACCCCGTTTACTACTGCCAGTACGCTCACGCGAGAATATGCAGTATTCTCAAAAAGCTCGAAAGCGAAGGCATTGTCTCAAAGCCCTGCTCCCCCGAAACCCTCTCCCTTCTTACCGCGCCGGAGGAACGCGAACTCATTCTTCATCTCTCATCGCTGACGGATGAAATCGTTACCGCGGCAAAGAACTACGACCCCGCAAAAATCACGCGCTACGCAATAAATCTTTCGTCATTGTTCCATAAATTCTACAACGCGTGCAGGGTAAACTGCGGCGATGAAAACCTGACTCAGGCAAGGCTCGCGCTTTGCGTTTGCGTAAAAACCGTGCTCGCCAATGTGCTCACAATGTTCAAAATCACCGTTCCCGAATATATGGAAAAAGGTTCCGATTAATAATTAATCATCCTCCGGACGTGAATTCCGGAGGATTTTTATTGACCTTTCCCGTGATTAAATTGTATAATTGTTTCATACAAGGCATTTAAAGCCGTTTTTGTTATCGGCACCGCCCCGCATACTTAAAAACCTTTTTCGGCGGTTTTCAGCGCCCTGACCGGCAAAATCCGGGCTGTTTATGAGGTTATCGGACTATGAAAAGCAAAGCTTCAGGCTTTATTTATAAAACGGATAAAAAAATACTGCTTGCGGTAACCGCTGCCGCTGTGCTTATTGTTACCGCAGCCGCTGTCGCGCTCGTCATAACTGCTGCGAAGAGCTCAAAGCGCCCGGTTTCCGCCCCGTCGGCGAATATTGCCGTTCAGCTTTCGCTTTTAGGCGATGTTTCATCCTCCGACGCGCTCATTAAAAAATATTATGTTTACGGCAACCATCTTCACCTTGAGGGTGAGATTGACGGCACAAAATACAACGGCTTCTCCCGAATAAGCCTTGTTCTGCGCAAGGATGACGGCAGTGAAAAAGAGATAACCCTG
>ONON01000020.1 GCA_900319455.1 uncultured Eubacteriales bacterium | reverse complement strand
TGATGTATGGTAAGCAAATCTGACGATGTTATGCGGCTTTTGGTTTGATGCGAAAACCAATACTGGTTTATGAGTTACTGCCCAAGGCAGTCCCGTAATTTTTTATCTGAATTTTTTTATGCCCTGACAGTAACCGAACACAACATTGGGATAATCCGAAACCGAAACGGTAAAATCTTTGCTGCCGGCGCATTTTCGCAGGTTGTTTTTCAAAGCGTCGGCAAGGGCGCCTTCGGTGCCGTTCTGAAGAATACCGGCAGCCGTTTTGAACGCCGCGTTTATAAAAACGGTCATAAGCTCAAAGTCATAATAATAAAGCCTCGCCGGTGTGCCGCTGCCTTTAACCGCGCTTTTGAGCGCTTTCACATAATCCTTTATACCTTTCGCATTTTCGGGCAGAGCGATATTGAAAGCGGAGCCTGTGCCGCTGAATACGCATGGAAATTCCGGGCATATATAAATATATCCGTTTTCATCCGCGAGTTCGGCAAGGGTTTGCTGAACGGTTGAATCCGCCGAGAAAAGCGCTGTGTTTTCGCCCTGTATTCTGCCGTTGTTTGTAAGATAAGCCAGCCGCTCTTTTATAACATCATTAGCCTTTACAATGCCCGTCGCGTCATAGGAGGCGGGGTCGTTGCCGCTGTCGGCGATAAAATTTATTCCGGCGTTTTCGCATTCGCTTTTAAAAGCGTTTTGCTCATCTGCGGTAAGCTGACTCTGATTGAGCCTCGGGTATGAGAAAAACACAAAATGCTCCGCGCCCGCTTCTTTTGCCTTCGCGACAATCTCATTCGCCGCTTTTTCCCTGTCAAAGGCAAGCACAAAATCGGCTGAGCCGGCAACGCTTTTTATTTCATCCTCAGGCTCAATCGCCGCGGTTACAAGGCCGGGGTTTACGCTTTTTGCCCTGATGAGCGCGGTTGAGGTGAAACGCACCGCTCTCGCGAATATTATCGCGCCGACATCCGGGTCGGCGGCAAGCTCCTGCGCCAGTGTTACGATTTGCGGGTCATCCTTCTGAAGAATACGCGAATCCCCGCACTCTCTGAGCACAACCGTTTCGGGATATTTTTGCGCGAGAGCCCGGGCTGCGAGATAATCCTCGGGGTATTCATCCTTCGGCGCTGTGATTATCGCGATTTTTTTGTTTGTTTCAACGCTGTTTCCGCAGGCGCACAGTCCGCCGAGCAGGCAGACGGCAAGCAAAACAGCGACTGTTTTACGGAACATACCGTCCTCCTTACGGAAGAATCATTTTTGAGTTGATTTTCTTTATTACATCGGCGTCAATTTTAAGTATTTCACGGTCATAGGTGTATATGCCGTTTACCTCAAACTCAACATCGCTCACCTGAGTGTAAACTGTTGCCGAAAGGCCTTTTGCTATGAGCGGAATAATCTGGTTGATGTGCAGGTTTTCATAGCCCTGTGAAAGCGACGCCTTGCTTCTGAATTTAACATAGCCGAAGCTTCTTTGCAGGTTCCACACATGACCCTTGATTGTGCGGCTGTAACCGCCGTACTCGCTGAGTACAAAGGGTCTGCCCGCCTGCCTGCGCTGTGTGGGCATATGCACCGGGAAAATGTATTTGTGAACGCTCTTTAAATCGGGGCCGCCCTGGTCGTGCCAGCCGCTCGCGTGGTCAACAACACGGGTGGGGTCATAAGCCTTGACCTTCTCGCCGATTTCTTTTGCGTCAAACTGCCCCCAGCCCTCGTTGAACGGCACCCAGCAGCCTATGCAGGTGAAGCTGTAAAGGCTGTCAATAACCTCAAAAAGCTCCTGCCTGAACTGTTCGCGCCATTCGGGCTTGTCGCGGTTGAACATTTTGTACTGATTGTCTTTAACATGAACGTTTATGTTGGGCAGGCCGCCCGCGTAAATGGGGTTGAGAGCCTTGCCGCCGCTTATCATATCCTGCCAGACTATCATCCCGAGACGGTCGCAGTGGTAATACCAGCGGGCGGGCTCTGTTTTTATGTGCTTGCGCAGCATATTGAAGCCGAGTTTTTTCATCTCTTCAATATCAAAAATCATAGCCTCGTCGCAGGGCGCAGTAAGGCCGCCGTCGGGCCAGTAGCCCTGGTCGAGAAGCCCGCGCTGAAAATACGGCGCGTTGTTGAGCATAAGGCGGGGAATGCCCGCGCTGTCTTTGCCCACGCCGAATTTGCGCATACCGAAATAGCTTTTTACCGTGTCGCTCTGAGCGCCGTTTTCAAGCGTTATTTCAAGATCATAAAGGAAGGGGTCCTCGGGGCTCCACAAGCGAAGGTCGTTTATGGGAATTTCACACTCGCGGCCTATTTCGCCGCTGAAAATCTCACTGCCGTCTTTAAGAACTTTCGCCGTGAGCCTGCCGCCCGGCGCGCTTGTGTCAACTTTGAGTGAGAGAACGCCTTTGTCAATATCGGGCGTTGTTCTGATTTTTTGAATATGGTTTTCGGCAACGGGCTCAAGCCATACGGGCTGCCATATTCCCGAGGTGGAGGTGTACCAGAAGCCCTTTGATTTGTGAACCTGCTTGCCTCTCTGCTGCCAGCCGCTGTCGGTAGGGTCATAAACCCTTACAATAAGCTCGTTTTCGCCGTCTTTGAGGCAATCCGTAATATCAAACTCAAACGGGCAGTAGCCGCCCGTGTGGCCGCCGGCTTTAACGCTGTTCACATAAACCTCGCACTGCCAGTCAACCGCCTCAAAATGGAGAATAATACGCCTGCCTTTGAATGATTCGGGCAGAGTGAAAAATCTGCGGTACCACAGGCGCTCCTCCGGCATAAGTGTGTGACCCACGCCCGAAAGCAGGCTCTCGATTGCGAAAGGCACGGTTATTGTGCCGTCAAAGTTTTTCGGCCTTTCGTTTGTGTCGGGAGTAATCGCGTAATCATAACCGCCGTTTAAGCACAGCCAATCATCCCTTACAAGCTGAGGCCTCGGGTATTCGTTTCTCGGGCACGCCGTGTCAACCGAGTCTGTCCATCTTGTTTTTAAAACTGTCATATTTAACTCCCCTCACTCAATAATACATATCTTCAAGCAGCCACATACTGTTCTCATAAACAGCGCGGCATTTAAAGGTTTTTTCTTTTTGCGCTCCGCCGGGCGACACCCTGACAACGGTAACTTTGAACGAACAGCTTTTGTCATCCTTGGCGGTAACTTCTGTTTTCATATTGCTCAAATCAAAATGAGTGCCTTCGCTTTTCGCTTTTTTATTGCAGTAAAGCGCGCCGTCTTTTTCATAATAGCCGCATTTTTCAATAAGCTCTTCCGCCTTTGCCCCGGAATAAACCGATTTGAAAAGCGTAAGAACGGAATTCAGGCTGTCAAGTGCGAAATCGCTTTCGGCGCTCTCCGAAACCCTGCCGTTTTCATCCGTCTGCGGCCTGCCGTAAACCGCGTATTTTTCAACAATGTTGAAATTGCCGACCATAAGCGTTGAAAGAACGGTTCTGAACCCTTCGCCCACATAAAGCTCCGGCGGAGTGTTCGGGTCTGACGGCGTTTCTTCGGTTTTCTTTGCGCAGGCGGCGAATGAGAAAATCATAAGCACCGCCATAACAAGTGAAACAAACCGTTTCAAATTATCACCACCGATTTAATTATTTTAACCAGCTTTATCTTAAATATTATAAAATATCGCGGAAAAATAGTCAATCACAATTATTGACATAAGCAAACAGGTTAAACTATAATATGAGCAGTAAAAAAGGGGGTCTCTTTATGTTCAGAAATATTTTCTGTCTGGGCGTCAGCACTCAGTTTGACCTGCCGTTTGACGAGCAGATAAGGCTTATGCAGCAAAGCGGTTTTGACGCTTTTTTCACCCCCTGGGATTATAATTTCAAAATGGATGATTTCACCGCTCTCGCGGAAGAAACGGGTATGATTTACCAATCCGTTCACGCCCCGTTCGGCAAGGTTGCCGATATGTGGCACGGCAGCCCCGCCCGGCAGGAAGCCGCCGTTGACGAGCTTGTTGCCTGTGTGCGCGACTGCGCAAAACACGGAGTCAATATTATGGTTTCTCATGTGTTTATAGGCTTTGACAGGCAGTACGCGCCCAACGAGCAGGGGCTTGAGAATTTTGCAAGAGTAATTGATGAGGCGGAGGAACTCGGCGTAAGAATAGCGTTTGAGAACACAGAGGGTCTTGAATATCTTGAGGCGGTTTTCAACGCGTTTCAAAACAGCAGAAGCGTTCGATTCTGCCTTGACACGGGGCACGAGATGTGCTACAACCACCCGCACAATCTTATTGAGCGCTACGGCGACAGGCTTATTGCCACACACATAAATGACAACCTCGGCATACGCTCGCGCAGGGGTGAAATCACATGGCTTGATGATTTGCACCTTTTGCCTTTTGACGGCATAAGAAACTGGGATGAAACAGCCCGCGAGCTTGACGAGTGCGGCTACAAAGGCATTCTCACATTTGAGCTCAACCGCATTTCAAAGCCCGGCAGGCACGAAAACGACATTTACGGCAAAATGGAGATTGAGGAGTTTTTTGCCGAGGCATACAAAAGGGCTTGCCGCTTCGCGGCAAAGCGCAAGGCAGGTAATTACAGATGACAGCAAACTATCACACGCACACATACCGCTGCCGCCACGCGAGCGGCACGGAGAGGGAATACATTGAAAGAGCCGTTGAGGGCGGAATAAAAATAATGGGGTTTTCGGATCACATCCCCTTCCGCTTCCCCGACGGTTACCAATCCGATTACAGAGTGCCGCTCGAAGAGGTTGAAAACTACTTCGCGACCCTCAACGCCCTGCGTGAAGAATACAAAAACAAAATAAAAATTCACATCGGCTGGGAGATGGAATACTACCCGCTTTATTTTGATGAGATGCTTGAAAACGCCGCACGGTGGGGCAGCGAATATCTCATTCTCGGCCAGCACTTTATCGGCAATGAACATCCCGGCGGCAAATACATAGGCGAGGGCATAAACGGCGAAACCGAGCTTGCCGAATATGTTGACTGCGTGCTTGAAGCGATAAAAACTGGCAAATTCTCATATATCTGCCACCCGGATGTGTTCCGCTACACGGGTGAAAAGGCCGCCTATGAGCGTGAAAACCGCCGGCTGTGCAGGGCGGCGGCAGAGGCAGATATTCCGCTTGAAATCAACTTTCTCGGCATAAGAGACGGCAGGCATTACCCCAACGGCGATTTCTGGAGAATTGCCGGCGAGGAGGGCTGCACCGCGGTTTTCGGTTTTGACGCCCACAAAGCAAAAGCGGCTTATGACGGCGAATCCCTTGAAGCAGCGCAAAAGATTGTAAAAGAATACGGCCTGAAGCTTGTTGAAACAGTGCAGCTCAGGCCGCTGAAATAACAAAACAAAAAAAGAATGACGATTTGCTCAACGGGCACAACCGCGCTCTTGCCTGCAATAAAAACCCGTGAAAATCGTCATTCATTTTAATCGAACGCCCCTGAGAAAACAACCTGTTTTCAAAACGCAAACGGAACGTTCATGGTGCCGGTGACCGGACTTGAACCGGTACACTGTTGCCAGCGAGGGATTTTAAGTCCCTTGCGTCTGCCTATTCCGCCACACCGGCATTTCCGAAAATGTATTATAAAAGAAAAAGCGGTTTTTGTCAATACGGGCTGTAAGGAAATTCGGCTTTATATGCCCCGGCCGCCGGACCGCCGGCGGAAAAAAAGGAAAAAAATATGATTGTGTTATATGAAGACGGCGACCTTATTGTGTGCGTAAAGCCCGCGGGCGCGCTGAGTGAAAAAGATGAGAAAAAAGCGAATATGGTCACAATGATAGCGGAGCATACGGGCGCCGAGCCCTACCCCGTTCACCGGCTTGACAAAGAGACGGGAGGCGTTACGGTTTACGCCAAAACCGCGCGTGCCGCGGCGGCTCTCTCAAAGCAGCTTCAGAACGGAGGCTTCAAAAAGCGCTACCTTGCCGCGGCAGAGGGCACTCCCGAACAAAAAAGCGGAGAAATGCAGGATCTGCTTTTCAGAGACAAACGCTTAAACAAAACCTTTGTTGTTGACCGTGAGAGAGCAGGAGTTAAAACGGCAAAGCTCAGCTACACCGTCAGGGATGAAAAAAACGGATTTTTTCTTGCCGATATTCTTCTGCTCACGGGCAGAACACATCAGATAAGGGCGCAGTTTTCATCAAGAAAACATCCGCTTTACGGCGACCGTAAATACGGCGGCCGCGCGGGCGACCTCGCTCTGTTCGCTTACAGACTGAGCTTCACGCACCCCTTTACGGGCAAAAAGCTTGAGTTTGAGCACCTGCCCGATTTTAACACTCCGCCGTGGAATATGTTTGAATATAAAAAAGAGTAAAGGCTTGCGATGTTTTACGCAAGCCTTAAAATATTGAACGCTTAACCGGCGCTCCCTGCGAATTAAATAAATAACCGCAGCGGGCTGCCTGAAACAGGCAGCCCGCGTTAATTTTAAAAACCGGCGGTTTACAATCAACCGCCTTTTTCAAAGCGAATTTACAATTCTTTTAAAATGCTCTCCGCGCTCCTCAAAACAGGTGTACTGGTCAAACGAGCTTGTTGTGGGCGAGAGCAGAACGGTGTCTCCGCTTTTCGCGATTTTGTTCGCCTCGGCAACAGCCTCATCAAGGGTTGTCACAACAATTCCGTCATCCCCGACAAGCTCTTTCACAAGCCTCGGGCCGCAGGCGCCGAAGCCGATAACCTTTTTAACACAGCCGAGGTGCCGTTTAACATCATCCATCGCCAGCCCCTTTTCAAAGCCCCCGAGCAAAAGGATAACGCCTTTGTCAAAGGATTTGAGCGCGGTAACGGTAGCGTCGGTGTTTGTGCCTTTTGAATCGTTATAATATTTAACGCCGTTTATTTCGCGCACAAACTCAATTCTGTGCTCAACGCCTTTAAAGGATGATACCGCGGCGGATATAACATCGCTGCCGATACCGAGCGCCTTGGCGGCGGCAACGGCAATAATAACATTCTGCAGGTTGTGCCTGCCCACAAGCTTAACGCGGTCAACGCTCAGAACTTTTTCGCCTTTTACGGTGATAAAGCCGTCTTTTATGAAGCAGTCGGCGTTTTCATTCTCAATGCTGAAGCTGTCAACAGCGCACTTTACGGGGTATTTTTCAACATACCGCGCAAGCACCGGGTCATCGCGGTTGAGAATAAAAACATCGCCGCCCGCCATATTGCGGTAAATTTCGGTTTTGGATTTGTAGTAATTCTCAAGCCCGCCCATAAAGTCAATGTGATCGGGCGTAAGGTTGATTATTGTTGCGACCTCGGGGCGGAAACGGTCAATGTTGATTAACTGAAAATTGCTTATTTCAAGGGCGATATAATGCCCGCCCTCATCCATAAGGCCGTTTTCAAGAACCGTTTCGCAAAGCGGAACGCCTATGTTGCCGCAAAGGTGAGCCCTGCCCGGAAACGCCCTGTTGAGAATCTCATAAACAAGCGAGGTTGTTGTGGTTTTGCCGTTTGTGCCCGTAATCGCGACATAGTGCTGAGGCTTCGCGACATTGTAAGCCAGCTCGATTTCGGTAATTATTTTTATTTTGCGCTCATTGAGCCTTTCTATCATCGGCGTGCGGAAGGGTACGCCCGGGTTTTTGACAACAAGGTCAAAATCACGCTCAAAAACGCTCATATCCTGGTTTGTGATTTCAACGCCGATGGCTTCAAGGTCTTCGGCTTCTTTTATTTCACTTCTGCTTTTGCTTTCAGACAGGGTTATTTTTGCGCCGAGGCGGTCAAGCACTTTTATTGCCGCCATGCCGCTTCTCGCAAGACCTATTACAAGAACTTTTTTACCTTTTAAATCCATAATCATTCCTTTTCAACGCCGTTGAGTTTTTCGATTATCGCCGGAATTTCCTCAACGGTTTGCGCCTGAAGCTCCGGCTTTTCTATTTCTGGGTAGCTCCACACACCCGTGGTTTTAATCCACACGGGAATATAGCCCGCCCTGCGCGACGCCTCAACATCGTTGAGCGGATTGTCGCCTATATACAGGCACTGCTCCGCTTTCAGCCGCAGGCGCGCCGCCATAATGTCAAACGGCCCCCTTTCGGGCTTGTGAACGCCTATATCTTTTGTGGCTATAATACTGTCAAAACAGTCATCAATGCCCACCATTTCAAGCTTTTTGTACTGCAGCTCATGCGAGCCGTTTGTTATAAGCCCGGTTTTTATGCCGCTTTGGCGCAGCTTTAAAAGCATAGGCCTTGTGAATGAAAAGGGCACCGCGTAATGGTGAAACCTTTCAAGCAGAAAAGAGCTGTATTCCTCAAACGACGGCGGATTGTTGAAAAATCCGCTTTCAATAAGATAAGCGTGTATTTTCTGCCAGCCGAGATGAACAAAGTGTTTGTCGGCGTAAATAAATTTTTCGGTAATGTATTCGTCTGTTATTCCGTCGGCAATGTCAAAAAAGCCGCGGAATTCTTTTGCTATGATTTCAAGGGTCGCGTACCTGTCAAACAGGGTGTGGTCAAGGTCAAATACCGCCGCTTTTATCATTTTGTTTTGCCTTCTTTCCCTTTCCGGATGCCGCGATAAGTATAATAACAAGCAACAGGATTACGCCGCCCGCCGCGCACAGGCAAACAACCGTGTAACTGTTGAGCAGGTTTACAAGGTAGCCCGCCTTTGGCAGATAATCATCCGCAGTGCCGAGTATAAGCTCCGCGCGCACCGTGCTTTGCATAATTTCGGATTTTGTGTTTACGCTTTTTATAACCGCGGTTTTTTTGCCGCTGTCATCCTCTTTTATTTCGGTGATTATACCGAATGCGAAATATCCTTTTTCTTTGACAAGAAAGGCGGCTACGCTGTCCTCTTTAAGCTCATCCGGCTTAACCGGAGTGACAAAAACCGCGTCTCCCCTGCTGAGGTAGGGGCTTTTTGTGCTTTTTTCAACCACCAGCACACTTTTGCCGCCGATAAGTCTCATTGTGTTGTCACTGTAATATTTAAGCAGCCCCGTAAACGCGCTGAGCAAAACGGCGGCAACAAGAAGAACAGCCGACACGGCGATTACGCCCGTGTGTTTTTTTGCTTTACCCGCCGGTTTCCGCTCCTCTTTTGCCTGTTCGGGCTCCTCGGGCGGAGTGTTTATGCGCATGGCGTCTTTGCCGTAAAGAGCGTAGTCTTTCGGCATAACATAGGGGCTTTGCTCATCCCCGTTAAGCGGTGCCTGCATGGGAGCCGCCTTATAGAGCATCTGCTTTGGCAAAAGGCTCTCTCTGCCCTGAACGCCGTCTGCGGCGGGCGGGCTGAAGCGCGGCGGTACCGCGCGCGAATTTTCCGCCTTTTTTTCGGGCTCGGCCGCGGGCTTGCGCGGCTGAGCGCTTTGGGCAGGCACTTCCGGCGCGCTTTGCCGCTCCTGTTTTGATATTTTAACGCCTAAATCCTCCGGCAGGCTGAAATCGTTTGCCGGCGCCTCGTCGCCGCTGTTCAGAGAGCGCACATTTTCAAAAAACTCATTGTCAAGGTCGTCAAGCGACTTCGGTGTAAAATCAAAATTATCCGTTTTAAACGCTCCCTTCACTTATAATCCGGCTTTTATGGCTTCAAGCTTTGCGCGCAGCTCCCTGTTTTCACGCACAACCTCCTCGCTGAGCATCTGCATTGTTGAAACGCTTTTGAGAAGGGCTTCATACTGCGCGCCGTTTTCCTCACCCGATGGCGCGGATTTTTCAGCCGAGTTTTTCGCTTTTGAAAGCGCGGTTTCAAGCTCGAGAATCTTTTTTTCACGCTCCGCAGACTGCTGAGTGAGCTTTTCGTTCTCCTCCACAACAGCGGCTGATTTTTCACGCTGTTCCTTCACCGCGGAGTCAAGCTTTTTGGAGTATTCATAAAGCTTTTTATATTCGCTTTTGACCGCGGCAATGTATTCATCCACCTGTGTGCAGTTATATCCCTGCTCGCACACCTGAAAAAGCTTTGAATTTTCCATACGGACGCTCCTTTTTCAATATCTTTTCAATATACATTCTATTATATAAAATCTTTTTAAAAAAGTAAATAAAAAATTCTCTCCCGCCCTTTTCAACGGGAGAGATTTATTCGGATTTACGGGTATTGCCCCAAAAGAGTCATCATGCCCGTTCTCATAATATCCGATGTGTAATTGATTACCGAGGTAATCGCGGTTACGGCGTTTATACGCATTCCCTCAATGGATTTTTCCTCTTTAAGCTCGGCTGTCGCCTTCTCAACGCTGACTTTGTTGCCGTCGGCATCCATACATATAATTTCAATTTCGCCGCATTCCTCACAGGTTCTTACATAAAGCGTGTATCTGCCGAGAACGCCGTTGGGCTCCCATTCGCCGAAGGAATGCCCTTTTGCCGGTATATCCGTGCGCTTAACCTTGCCGCAGGTTTCGCAGGTTCGCATATCATAGCCTACGGCGGTGCAGGTCGGGTCTTTATGCCTTGTTTCGCCGTAGGTGTGGCTTGATTTTATTATTGCGTCAACAGCGCAGTTGCCCACAAAATCGTTGTCAAAGGTGTCTGTCCATCCGCCGCCGGCGTAAACAAACGATTCATCCGCGTTGGAGCTTGTGAGCGAAAACGCATTTTCAAGCGGAATTTCGCCCGAATACCTTGCAACAACATAAAAAACATCGCCTTCATTTATTTTAACGGTGTTTGAAAGTGTTTCGGTGTAGTAGCCCTCGGTGTCATAATGCCCGCCCGCAGAAGCGAGCGCCCTGCCGGAATCGGGAATGCCGTCGCCGCTGTCTTTATAGATTGAAACATCCACATCGCTGCCGGCGTAGGTGTAAAAGGCAACTTTCTCGATAACGCCGTCTGTGTCGGCTGTGAAACGGTTGGCGGTTTTTGTGACGCCGCCCGAAAAAGGAGCCTGTGTATAATCGGGAAGGGCGTTATATGAGTATCTGCTCTCGCACGAGTTGCTCACGGTAACCGAATAGCCCATAATCGACATAATCGTCGGGTCGGAGTAAGGCAGCCAGAAATAGCCGTTATCGCCCCAATCGGGGCCCCAGCTGTTTTTGCAGTACCAGGCGCCCGGCTCTCTCATAACAAGGCCGCTGAACCTGCCCTGCGGCATAAAATCATCATCCCAGCCTACTATTGTTACGGCGTGGTTTGAAATAATTTTAATCTTGTTTACCGCCACCGTTCCGTTGTCGCCGTGATAAAACTGATTTGAGTTGAACATTACCGACGCTCCGCCGTGCTTTGTTACCCACTGCTTTACGGCGTCTCTGTCATCAAGGTCAAAGGTCACAACATCCTTTACCCTGACATTGCAGCCCGAGCTTACTCTCTCAATTTCGGAATAGTCGCCCATATTGAAGTTGTTATATGGGCTGTAAGGGAAATCTTTTTCATAAGCTATCGCGGTGTCGGTTTTGAGTGAGGAGAAAAGCTCAAGCTCATTGAGCCCCATTGAGAACACATTGCCCTCCATAGAAAAACCGTCGCCGTTATAGCGCGAATTCTCATCATCCCAGTAGTTGTTAATGCTGAACCAGTAGAGATACGCCTCCGAAAAATCGGTGTTGTCTTTTGTGCCGTAGCCCTGCATAATGTAGTCGCTCTCAAGGCAGCTGACTGTTGAAAAAGCGGCGCAGGTGCCGTAATCCCCCTGATTTTTAACCGGGGTTACATAACCTTTTTCAGCCGCGTTATATGTTCGCGGCAGCGTGTCGGCATAAGCCGTTACGGTGAAAATAAAAGCCGTAAAAACCGCCGTAAAAATCAATAACAGTTTTTTCATTTTTCCTCCGTTGAATTATATCGGTGTTTTATCTGAGTTTAATTATTATATCACATTTTTTCGGGATTGTCACGCTTTATTACGCGCGCAGGCTTTCGGAATATTTTGAGTCAAGCTCGCCGAATTTCGCGTAGTTATCGGCCTGCTCAATGAATTTTTTCGCTTTGTGATAAACAGCCGTGCTCTGAGCGAAGCGCTGATGCTCCTCATTGAGAGCCTTTATGCGTTTGGAAACTTCCGCCTGCTCGGCGGAAACTCTTTTTATCTCATCTTTTGAAGCCTTTGCTTTGAGCAGTTCCGCCTTCTTTTCGGCAAGCCCGTTTTCTTTTGCGCAAAGGGCGTCAAACTCCGCCTCGTCAAACTCTTTTATTCCTTCGGGGTAATACTTTGCCGCGGCTTTGAATGAGCGCATACCGAGCTTTGCGTCGGCAACGGCGTTTTTGCGTATTTCTTTCTCCTCGGGCGTTGTCGCGGGCAAAGCTTTCGCTTTTTCCACCCGGTCGGGAGCTGTGGCGGCTATGCCCTCAAAGCCACTCGCTACCACCTCTTTCGCGCGTTCAAGGCGCAGCCTTGCCCCTTTTGAGGTAAAGCGCTCAAGCTCCTCAATAACGGCTTCGGATATTTCTTTTTCTTCATTATGCTGTTTTGCGGCTTTTATTTCGCTTTTTTGCGCGCCGCTCTTTTTTAGTGCTTTAATGTCAATAAATTCCTCTTTTGTTTTCCGCTTCGAGGCGCGGATAACCTCCATAGCGCTTTTCATATCGTCATCCGTGAGAACACCGTTGCCGTAATCCTCAAACATTGCCCGTATTTTGAGAATTTTGATTATGGCCTTCTGCTTTGTTTCGGTCAGGTCATAGAAGAAATAGGGCACAACATTGAGCGCCGCGCCGACAGCCGAAAGAATAACAAGCACACCCACAAGGCGGTAGAGAATATCCGTGTTGTAAAGAACATCATACATATTGTCATAACCGTTGCCCGAATAGATGCCGTATTTTTCATAAACGGCGGGCAGAACGGAGCTTGTTGCCATTGTGACAAACGAGCCTATCATAGCCACCGCGCCGAACATACCGTCAATTCTCTCGCCGCTTTTATAGTGCTGGTAATCGCGTATATCCGCCTGAATGGCAGGGTTGAGCACAAGAATGAACGAATCCGCCACGGAGTTGAAATACATACACAAAAGCACGGTCCAGATGGAGCCCATAAGCGGGTAAACAAGGGCCAAAAAGCCTATGTTGAAAAGGTTTGTGACAATCAGAACTTTTTTCTTGCCCCATTTTTTTATGGCGAACGGGGCTAAAATCATACCCCATGAATACGCCGTGCCCCTTATAAGCGTTATGAGAGAATACTGCTCCGGCGTGCAAAGGTGGGCGTAATTGTAGAGCCATTGAAGAATAACATAGGTGCAGGTTTCAAGAAAACCGAGCCAGCCCGCGAGCGAAATTATCCAGAAATATTTGTTTTTGGCAACCTCGCGCAGAGCGTCGGTGAATTTTATCTTCATCGGGTGCGTTTTGGCAATAACGATTTTTTCTTCCGTTTTCGCGTAAACAAGAATAAGCATGGCAACGCCGACAACCGCTATAAACGGGTAAAGCCACCTGTAAACTCTCAGGTCATACATATTGCCGTTTGCCACCTTGCCCGCGATAAGCGGGGTTACAAAATTGGTAACTGTGGGCGACAGTGAGTAAATCATACTCTTAATCGCGGTAACATTTGTGCGCTCCTGTGAATTTGGTGACAGAACATGAATAAGGTTCTCATAAGCGTCATAGAAAAAATTGTAGAAAAACTGCAGGCCGAAGTTATAAACAAAAATCAGCACACAGCGCCATATATAATCAATTCTTGTGTAGGGTGTGAACACAAACAGCATTGAAACAGCAACGGTGGGCACTCCCATGCGCAGAAGATACGGGCGGTATTTGCCCTCTTTGTATTTGACATTGTCAATCATATTCGCCCTGACCATAGTCAGCGGTATGTTGGTAATGACCGAAATAAGGTACATCACATACATATGCATGGGCTGAATGCCGATTGTGTTGCCTATAATGACATTTGTTGTGGAGAGCAGAAGCGCCTGCGCCATTGTGAAAATCGAATAAGCGCCGAAGCCGCCCACGGAATAAGCGAAAATCTCCTTAAACGGCATATAGTTGCCCTCGGAGGGCGTGTTCCAGTAGGTTTTAACCTCTTTTACCTTGTCAATGCCGGCTTTTATGTAATTCATAAGCTGTTATCTCCCGTGCTTTTTATCTTGAGTGTTACGGTGTTTTCGCCCGCCTCCGATTTTATCAGAATAAGGCTCGCGCCGTTTTCATAGCTTTCAACGGTTTTGTATTGCAGCCCCCGCGCCGCCTCAAACGGTTTGTGAACAAACACAAGGCTTTCGCCGCCCTTTTCACTGCTGAATTTAAGGGTGAAAACGCCGTTTTGCCTGTTACAGCGGTAAAACTCGATTTTGCCGTCAACCGCGACGGGGTGAGTTCTGCAAAGTATGTTCATAAGCGGCGAGTCAAGGTCGTCGCCGTGGTAATCCCAATAGGCGTTGCCCCACTGCATTTCATCAAAAAAATCAAGCAGTTCCCGGGCGTGGGCAAACCACGATGTGTCTTTATTGTCACTGCATCCGCCCCACTCCCCCACAACAACGGGAACATCAAGCCTCAGCTGTGAGGAGCGCATCTCTCTGAAAAACGCCTTGACTCTGTCGGCGTTGGCGTATTTGTAAAGGGGCGTGTCAACAGTCATATCATAAGCGTGCGGGCCGAAGCACTGGAGCGGCTCACGCCTGCCCCCAACCGTTACGGCAGGCACCGATAGTTTAACCCCGCCGTTGCACAAAAAAGGCTGTTCAATCATCAAAAACCCGTTCGGAGTAACCTCACGCACGGTCTGAGCCATTTTATTGAGAAACGGTGAGTAGTATTTTAAGTCAAATTCCGCCTCAAGCCCGTCAACCTTGCCTGCAATGTCACGCACAACACTGCCCGGCACGCTGTCAAGCAGTTTTTTCATATCTTTTTTCAAAAGCGCGCCCAAAACGGCGCCGAGTTTTATTTTTTTGCCGAACACAATGTTTTTCGCGGCGCTCAGAGCGAAACGGGCCGCCATCTTTTTGCCCGCCGTGCCGGGAGCCGGCTCATTCATAAAATCAAAACCGAAAAGCGCGGGGCTGTCGCCGTAACGCCGAGCGAGCATTCTCCAAAGTTCGGCGTATCTGTCTTGCAGGCCTTTGCCCTGCACGGGGTCGTTATTCCAGAAATGGTCAAAACATCTGTGCACCCATTTGCCGAAAACATAGGCCTCCGCCCAGACGAATTTATAAGGCTTTGCTTTGTAACCGTCGGTCAGGCAAGCCCATTCGGGAGCGCCGTCACCTCCGCCTGTGCCGTTAAAGCCGGAGTAAAGATCCTGGTGCATATCGAGCAGAATATAAACTCCGTATTTTTCGGCAAGTGCGAAAATACCGTCTATTGACCTCAGATAGGATTCATTGTATTTTCCGGCTTCGGGCTCAATGTTCTGCCAGGTTACCGCAAGGCGGATAAAGTCAAGACCGTTCGCCCTGTATTTTTTAAAAAATTCTTCATCGAGTCTGTAACGGAACTCGTCGCGGTCAATGAGCTTGTCATCAATATTGAAGCCGCTGAAAATTCTTGTTCTGCCCAGGCTGTCGGTGAACCTGAGACCGTCGGCTGTTATTTTATCCATAAGCACCACCCGGCTGCTGAATTGTATATGGCTATTATACTATGACTCGCACTCAAAAAGCAACCTGTACACGCAAACATATATACAATAATATATTATATATAAACCCGTACATTTTCGGGGCGAAGTGTTGGGGGTCAGCAACTCAACCGTAGGGTGGCATCCCCGATGCCGCCGAAATAATCAACACAAAATTTGCCTTGAATGTCATTGCGAGGAGCGCAGCGACGCGGCAATCTGTTCCGCCGGGAAATTAATCATTTTTATCAAAAACGGATTCCCACGCCCGAAACCTCGTTTCTCACTCGGAATGACAAATCGGCGGCATTGGGGAATGCCGCCCTACGAAGTCAGAGGTTAGGATGTAGGAGTTAGGAATTAGGTGTTGGAAAATTTGAAATTTGGAATTATAATCGGTAGGGGCATATTACGAGCAAAGCGAGTAACAAGGTTCTGCCGAAGGCAGGTTCTTATTACATCATTTGTAAGTAACAAGGTTCTGC
>ONON01000200.1 GCA_900319455.1 uncultured Eubacteriales bacterium | reverse complement strand
TTGATGTATGGTAAGCAAATCTGACGATGTTATGCGGCTTTTAGTTTGATGCGAAAACCAATACTGGTTTATGAGTTACTGCCCAAATGAAGCGGTTCGATTTTTTTGTTGCGGGTTCTGCTGTTTCAACTGTAATTACACAGCCGTGTTGAAAATCAGCGGAACTGTATTTTGTATCAAATTACAATTACATTTCTTCTTGCGCGCGGTTCAGTATTGCCTCAACATCCGCTCCGTCAACATCAAGCCCGGTTGCTTTAATAAGCCTTGTGTTTTTTATGCCGTAAAAATTACGGGCAAGGGCGTCAATATAGCCGAAGCCGTATTCAGGCGGAAAAAATTCTCCGCCTGCCGTTGTGATATAGGTCAGTTTTGATGCGCGGCAAAGCCCCTGCGGAATGCCGCCGGATGTGTAGCGGAATGTTATACCGACAACATTTATCTGTTCAAAATACTGCTTGAGCGAGGCGGGAAACGAAAGATCCCAGAACGGAGCCGCCACAACAATCTCATCGGCGCTTGCGAAGGCGCGCGCGTAATTGAACATCGGATGCTCAAACGCTTTTTCCCGTATGAGCCTGTCACGCGTTTTCAAAAAAGCTTCATCCGCCGCGGGAAAGGAAGCGTTCGCAAGGCAAACCTCCTCAACCGTTCCTTTAAGTTCGGACAGGTATCTGTCCGCCAGCCTTTTTGTGCGCGACTCATTTCTCACGCACGCGTTTACAAAAAGAATCATTTTGTTTTTCCTGCCCGTTTTTATGTTTTTGCAAGCCGCTTTATAAAGCGTTCAACCCATGTTTTCGCTCCACCACTCGGTGTAGGCGTCGGGGAAATTTGTTTTGAAGCCCGTTACGCCCATTTCGCAAATCTTTCTCCACCATTCGGGATAATCGCCGAGATTTGAGAAAACTTTTATTCCCATACCCTCAAGCGTTTTCACATCGTCTTTTGTGAACGCCTCATTGTTGAGCCCGACCTCCCAAAGATCGGAGCGTCGAACGAAATCCATGGTTCTCTCATTGATAAAGCGAATATTCGCGCCGAGCCTCAGCCCTTCGGGTTTGCCGTTTACGCGGTAATGCTCCTGCATTTCCTCCAGCACTTCCCAATTGCCCGAAAAAAGAATATAACGCGAAACATTTTTTGAATTCGCAAGAATTTCATCCATTCTCGGGCACATACCCGGGCATTTGAACTCAACCTCAACGGTGAGTTCATAATCAACCGTCGCCAGCCACTCGTCAAACTCGGGGAAGGTGATAAGGTGTGTCACTCTGTTTTCAACATAATCGGGCGGTGTAATCATGCGTCTTCCGCCGAAATGTTCCGTCCACGGGTAAGGCGGATATTTGAGCTTAAGCGCGTTACGGTAGGGGATATCGAACCGTTTAATCTGCTGCGCGGTTAAATCTTTGAGAACATCTCTGTGCTCCTCAAAGGTCATATAACCCATATCGCCGTTATGGGTAACGATTATTTCACCGTCGCCGCTTAACTGAATATCAAGCTCTATGCCTTCAAAGCCGAGCTCGGCGGCTTTTTTGAACGCCTCAAGAGTGTTTTCGGGCGCAAACTGGGTAACTCCGGTATGCGCGAACCTCATCGGCATACCGCAATAATCTTTTTTCATAACAGTTTTCTCCTTTATTTTTTAAAATAAGCCGTCAGATGCCGTACATATTGATTGGCACATCGCTTATTACATAGAAAATCTGCCCCGGGATGAAGACGACAAGCTTCCTTCAGGTACAACAATTAAAGAGGTGCTGAATATGCCGCTGCGGATTATCTCAAAAACGATGAGACAATTAACAGCGAAAGAAATGATTAACGAAAGTTCTGTATCAACGCCAAGGCCAGATCGGGCTTATCGGAAACGAGAGCAGAAAACCGGCCGGCAATGATACAAGCAGTTGTTTTGGATCTCTGTATAAAACAACAACCGCACCCGCAAACACCAAAAAATACAGAACTCCTTTAAAGGAAAAATAAAACAATCCTATCGCAAAGCAGGAAAGCGAGAACACGGCAATTATCGCTGTATCAATAATAACCGGCACCGTTCCCTTGCCTTT
>ONON01000117.1 GCA_900319455.1 uncultured Eubacteriales bacterium | reverse complement strand
TGCGACTCTTTTTTTGCGTGAAAACTGCTTCGCACCTCAAAGAGATGATATTTGTGCATATTTGCAGGTTATGACGATGAGGAATACTTTTCGTATTCCGAAGAGGAATACCTGCAAAGATGTGCGAAGGTCGCTCTTTGAGGCATTACTGTTTTATGAGTGACTGCCCTTACGCAGGCCGTTTTTTAATTGCCTGATGCGTTTTTGCGCAATGCTCCGAAAGGTGAAAAATCCGCCGGAACGCAAGACGCGCACGGCGGTATATAAAAGGAGGTCATGGATTTTTCGCTTTTGCGGATGCTTTGGGAGAAACGGCGAAAGAAAGGTAAAGCCGCTTCTCCCGCACCCTGCAAATATATGAAAGAGAGTGGTATGGGCTGTTTAATTACCTGTCGGCATGCAGTATATTTGTTGCCCAGAACAACAGGTTCTAAAACGGATTCTCCGAATAAACAGTTATCCAACTTCCTTGTTTGTCACTTCGGTCTTTACTGAAGCTATGGTATTCAATAATATATGAATGATAGTAGCTTATTTCACAGTTTTTCAATTCTTCATCTGTCATATTGTTGAATTTTTCAATCTTTTCATAATCAAAAAAATCACACATTTCCTGCATTTTTATATCGCTGATTGAACAGGATTTAATATCGGTTTGACGGTCTTTTGTTTTATATTTTGTGATTTTGGCATTTTTGAGGTCAACAACCACACATTCGCCTTCATCACCCGCAAAACTGCGGTAATTAAACTGAACCATATAGGGGCGTTGCGAAAAATCAACCGTCATTACGCAAACTCCTTTTTAACAATTCACTTCCGAGATAAAGCCCGGTTACCCGTTCAATAAATTCAACAATTTCATAAAGTTCTTCCGTGCGCCATTTTGGCTCTCCGCAGGCGCCATCTGTTTTATAAACTGATTTATCTTTTATAAAAAACTCTGCCTTCCAGCAAAATCCGTCAATGCACAGTTCTCCCCGTTCCTGCACATCGTAGCAGAACAGCTGTGAAAAAACAGTTCGTATAATATACAACGCATTTTCTTTGTCTGTAAGTTTTATAAAATGCCGGGAATTGTCCTGATATTCAACAACTCCGTTTTTGTTTACTGTTGCGGTGTATCGGAAACCTGCAAAAGGATTGATGAACAGTTTAACACTGTCAAGAAGCCGGCACTCTGTGTGCCGATGTTTTCTGTTGTTGTAATTTTCAAGTATATGTCTCCTGAATTCATTAGGGAACGGAATATTGTAGTTTTCAAAATAATAAATAAAACTGTCGTCCCAGAAATACTTATCATCGCAAAATATATTGCCGCAACCGCTGACTTTTTTACTGTCAAAAACATCATAAGCAATTCCCGGGCAGACTGCTACACAGTTTTCATTAAGATAATCAAGAATAATTTCTTTTTTCGGGTCGGGCTCCGGGGATTCTTTACCGAGAACGCTTTTTCTCTTTTCATCATCAAAGCTGTAACAGAACTCACTCTTCAGATACGGTCTTAACAATATTATCACCTTTTTCCGTTTCGCCTTGTTTACACCTGCATTATACCGATGACAGTGTCCCATTGTATGGACAGGCAACCTGTTTTTTACTCAAATTCACTCTTTTTTCACGGTTTTCTTGATTTTTTCGGCTGTTTTTTATAATATAGTAATATAAAAATCTTTAATTTCGGAGGAAAAACCATGCACGCTGGTACAATCATTCTTCTTACACTGCTCGTTTTTATTTTGCTTTGCGTAATTGTTTTTGTTGTCTGGCCGATTATCGCAGGCTTTTTTATTCCGAAAAATCTGCGAAAAGAATTCAGAAACGAAGGCGCGATTTTTGCCGACGGAAAGGCTCAGATAGGCGCGCACAGGGCGGGAGCGGGCATTGCCCCCGAGAACACGCCCATGGCGTTTGACATCTGCCTGAACACAACCGAATTTGAGGTGCAGGAACTTGAGTTTGATCTGCACCGCACAAAAGACGGAAAGCTGATAATTCTTCACGACGGCACGCTTGACCGCACAACAGACGCCGTTGAGAAATACGGCAGAAAAGGCATAACCCCCGCCGATCTCACCTATGATGAAATCCGTGAGCTAAATCCGGGTGAAAGCTTTGTAAATGATAAGGGCGAAATGCCGTTCAAAGGTCTGCGCGGCGCAAATATTCCCGACAGCCTGCGCGTGCCCCTGCTTGAGGAAATCTTTGATAAAATCGAGGCGCACGGCAAATATCTTTACAGCATAGATATTAAAGACAAGGGCGAGCGCGGCAGAAAAGCCGCCGACGAGCTTATTGCGCTCATAAACCGCAAAGGCATAGCCGACAGGGTTATTGTTGCCACATTCAACAATGATATTACAAAATATCTTACCGAAAAACACCCGACAGTTCAGCGTTCAATCGGTGTTTTTGAGGGCGTGCTCTTTTATTTTTGCTATGCCTTCAACTTTAATCTGCAAAAAGAGGAGCTGGGTTTTAAAGCGGTTCAGATTCCCGCCAACCAGTTCAAAATACTCCGACCCGGCACGGAAAGATTTGTGCGCTACTGCCACAAGCACGGCATAGCCGTTCAGTACTGGACTGTTGACGACCCGAAAGAGATTAAACGCCTGAGCAAAATCGGCGCGGACTGTATAATCACAAATGTTCCGGATAAAATGTTCAAACTGCTTTACAAATAAAACACAACGCTCAAAAGAAAAACTCACCGCGCGGTAACGGTGAGTTTTTGTGTATTTCACAGGAGAGGATTTGTAAAGTTTTGCAAGTTGTTCGATTATGCTCCGAGAAGACCGGATACAAGCTCTATAACTCCGCCGAGATTTTCGGAAGTCCAGCCGAGAAGGTCTGAAATCCAGGTCCAGCCGTCAACAAAAAGTTGAACATTGCCTGCCGCAAGAGCGATAATGCCCGAAAGGTAGCCGAAAGCTTCCATTAAAGTTTCAAAATCCATAAAGCAAACCTCATTTCAATTGTTTTTTAGGTTAGTCATTGCTAACTGCTATGAATTATACAGTTCCTCAAAAATAAAGTCAATAAAAAAACGCCGAAAAAATAAAATTCGGCGTTTTAGACAAAAACGGTTAGCGCTCGCTAACCGTTTTGCACATTTTTCTTTTTATTTTGCTGCGGCATAAAATCTTTCAACAACCCGTGCCATCCCGGGGTCAATACGGCGCAGACACTCTTCTTTCAGATTTTCGGGCACACCGTAAAACGCTTCCGCCAAACTTCCGGCAATGCAGATAAGCGTGTCACAGTCGCCGCCGAGTGAAACAGCCGTTCTTATTACATCCTCAAAATCCGAGCCTTCAAGAAACGCCGTTATTGCCTCCGGCACGGTTTCCTGACAGGATTCCACATGCCTGTATGAGGGCCTTATCTCGTCACATGAGCGTGAGAGGTCATAGCCGAATTCGTTGATTATATATTTCTTAATCTCTTTTTTACTTTTGCCATGCCTTGCAAGAAAAACAGCGCAGGCTACAGACTCCGCTCCTTTAATCCCCTCCGGATGATTGTGAGTAACTTCCGCCGTAAGCCTTGCCGCACGGCGGGTTTCACTCAGAGTATCATACAGTCTGCCGGCAGCCGATACTCTCATAGCGGAGCCGTTGCCGAAACTGCCGTATGGCTGCGGTGAGGATGAATAAAGCCAGTTGTTAAACCTTAAACCGTAACCCGCATCCGGATATTCACGCCCCCATCTGCGCATTGAGGCAACAAGTTTTTCTTTCACGGCGTTTTCATTGGCGATGTTCGCGCAGTCAAGCAGGGCTTCCGCCACTGCGACGGTCATAACAGAATCGTCGGTAAATCCGCTTCGCTCGGAAAAAAGAGGAAAATCCTTTGTTTTGTCTCCCATATCAAACTCATAGGGTGAGCCGATTATATCACCGAGTATTGCCCCGAGCATCTCAGTTCTCCTTTACAGTGAATTAATTAATGAAATGTGTTCAACATAAAACAGGCGTACATTGTTATTCACAAGCAGACCGCCTTGAAGCGACATATGGTCACCTCTGTAAACAGGCATAATGTTCCAAACTCCGGGTTCGATATTGTCTTTTTCAAAATCTTTTTGCGGAGCGCCCAACGGAGCTTTTGCCGAAACGGTGTTGACCAGGCCGTCGTTTTCCTGCCAGGTTTCATCAAGCCTGACGCCGCCCTTTGTTACGCCCTCATATTTGCAGATAAGCCTTGCGCTGTTCACAAAAAGCGGTTCCATTTGCGCTGTGTCAGCCTGCCATTTGCCGTTTTCATCTTTTGACGACATACTGCACGCGTAAGAAAAATAGTAAATGCCCGGTACGGTTTTTATTTTTTCATTGAGAGCGAGGGCGTTGTCAATGTCCATATCAAAGGTGGCGGAATCATCCGGAGATCTGCCGTCAATATTCCCGTGTGAGGCTATATTCATAATACCGGTTTCAATAATCTCTCCGGCGGTGCCTCCGTTTTGCTCAACATCATTGCCAACGATATATGCCGATGTGCCGTTATGCGGTGCGGCAAGGGTGGTTATGCTGTAAATATAATCCGCTTTGCCTCCGGTAAAAAGGCCTGAAAGCTCCCCGCTTTGAGTGACTGCCTGCTCTTCGGGGCTGCCGTATGCCATAAGCTGAGCGAGAAGCCGTATTGTCGCGCCTCCGAAAGAATGGCCGAAAAGATTTATCTTGTTTTCGGAATCCCATTTTTTTATAAGCGGTTTTTTGGAGAAATCCGTACCGTAGCGCGAGTGGCCGCAGCGTTCGGAATGCTCTTTGCCGTAATCAACCCTTGTGCCTGTAAGCTGGGCGTAAAGCTCGCAGGTGCGGTCCCAGGTGCTGTCGGAGGGTGCCACCGATGCCGCGTGGCAGCTTATTCCCCTTGCGTTGAGGTATTTCATAAGATCGCCGCCGAAAACGCCCCAGTAAGGCATAATGTTATAAACAAAATCATAACTGCCCCAGCCCGAAAGGCCGTGAACAAAAACACATTCATACTCGGTCTTCCAAACGCCCGTGTCAATTTCGGCTTTCGGGATGTTTGCCGCGGGAATGAGAAACATTATAACAGCGAGAAAAACGGAAATCAGGCTTTGCATGAAAACATCTCCTTACATTTCTGATAAAGAAATAATAGCACAGGCGCGGCTGAAAGTCCACAGAAAAATCCCGCGGCGTTTCATATACCGCGGGATGTGACTTTTATTCCTGAATATTTTTTCTGACGGTTTGCAGTTTTCCGGCTTTTTGACTGTTCGGGCAACCGTAATAGCATACGATTTCACCGGAGTTGCCGCTGCCGTCAATCGCTCTGTCATAAATGTGAGTAAAATTGAACAGGAACAGCAGAATGTATGCGGCAACCATCGGTATGTTTTCAATAATCGCGCTCTTGCCGACAGTGATGAGCAAAACAAGCATAACAAGAAGCAAACCTGCGAACACAACCGCGGTCACGGCGAATCTGCCTTTGAACCTTTTGGCGGCGCTGAAAAGGAAGATTACAACGGGAGCGGCGCACCCGACCGCGAAAATAAGCGCGCCCGCCCAGTGACCGAGCATTCTCGGCCTGGGGAAATAGGGGGCGGGGTCGGAACCGACAGAGGGGCAGTTGATTGTTATGAAAATCGCGAACGCGCCGATTGAACCCGCAATCAGGCCCGCCCTGCTGTTATAGCCGTATTTGCGGTAGCAGTAAAGCGTGTTGATGAACACGCTCGCCGAGCCGAGCACGCCCCAGACTCTGAAAAGCCAGGGAAATTCAAGGCCTATCATACTCGCCGTAACAAATTTGACTTTGTTTATAAAAGGCTCCTCACCTAAAAAACCGTAAACCACAACAAAAACACAACCGGCAACAAGCAGCACTGCGGCGGTAACGGTCATTGCCTTTGTCTGCTTTTCACAATAAAGGAACTTTTTGAAATAAACGATGAAAAGCAGCAAAGCGGCAACAGAGATGACAACCCAAATCGGGTAGAGCCAGTGAGCGCCTACCATACCGCTGAGATTTGAGTAAACCTTGCCGTCAACAAGCATTTCCGCAGGCATATTCTCATAATTGTCAAGAACATATTTCGGCATAAAGACTGCCATCCACACGCCGTATGCGGCGGCGAAAACAGCCCATAAAACCGCATAGCCCTTAGGCATTTTTCTTTCCATAAGGCTCTCCTTTCAAATCACAGCCGCGGCGGAACAGCCCGAGTTGAAGGCGGCTCCGTCACGGCTCATTTTTGTTTATCAGTCTTCGTTTTCGTCTCTTATTTCGGCAATCATCTCGTCGCTTATCGTCTGTGTTTCACCGTGCTTTACCTGGCTCATGCAAACAAGGGCAAGAGCGAAGCAGACGGGAGCGTAAAAGAACAGTGACCAGTAATTGATTTCGCCGCTTGATGAAAGCGCTTTTGTAAGGTCGAACATACCGCCCACAAGCACGGGGCCGACGATTGAAGCCGAGAATGTGGCGGTGTAGTAGTAGCCAGTGAATGTGCCGACTCTTTCAAGGCCGCCGATTTCAAGCACGAGAGGCAGTGTGTTGATTGTAACAAACGCGATAAGTATGCCGCCGCACACAATGGCAACATAAAGCAGGGGCATAAACTTTGTTGCGAAATAAACAAGGAAGAGTGCCAAAGCGCCTATCCAGCCCGCCATAATTGTCTTTTTTCTGCCGAATTTCTGGCCGAGCTTGCCCGCGGGGATTGCTCCGATAACGGTTGACGCCGCGAAAAGAGTTATAACAAGAGAGGCATTTGCCTCGGTGAAATTGAGTTCATATTTTGCGAATGTGGTGAAATAAGTCTGAATGGAATCTGTCGCGTTGGAGTTGAAGAAAAGAGCAATAAGCATAAAGATAAGGCTCTTTTTCTCACCTTTTGTGAGATTCATCTGCTTTATTCCGGTTTTACCCTCAGCTTTCGCCTTGCCTTTCTGATACTCGGCGGCAAGCTCTGCCGCCTCAGCCTTTGTGATTCTGTTGTCAGGCTCACGAACGAGGAAGACAACCACAAGCAGGCAAATTACCATAATGCAGGAACCGAAAATGAACACATTGTTGCGTATTGCCGCTTCGGGTGTGCCGTCCGGCATAATAAAAGTGATGATTTTGCCCGAAACCGTGCCGAGAACTACGCCTATGCCGCCCATAATGTTGATAACCGCGTTACCCTCGCCTCTGATTGCGGAAGGTGTGAAGTCAGGCATAAGGGCAACAACAGGGGAGCGCCATGTTGACATAATGAAATTGAATACAATTATATCAAGCATAAGAACGCCGAGCATCTGTATTCTCGGAATAAATATGAACAGTAAAGCGCAAAGCGGAACACCGTACATAAGGAAGGGCGTTCTCTTGCCGAAGCGTGTGTGAGTTCGGTCTGAAATTCTGCCGAAAAGAGGCTGGAAAACAACGCCGAATATATTATCTATAACCATTATAATACCGACGGCGGTGCCTGCCCACGCAAGGTTTTGAATTACGGGATTCTCCTTGAGAATAAGCGGCACATAGGCATTGTAGATAATCCAGGCAATCTGAACAGCCATAAAGCCGAAGCCCGTAAGCGCCGTGTGCCCGTAGTGAAGCTTGCCGTTGGCTTTTTCACAATAAAGTCGCTTGGTCTCTTCCATTTAATAACACTCTCCTGTTAAATAGCATAAGGTAAATAAATTAATTGAAATGTGTTTACCCTATTATTCAGATTTTAGCATAAATACCGTAATTGTCAATTACGGAGATACTCATTTGTGTACGGAATTATTCCTCGGTTATGGTTTTATCCCACGCGTTCTGAAAACGCTCAAGGCCGAGGTCGGTGAAGGGGTGATACATACTGTCTTTATAAACCTGGAGGCCGGCTGTCACAATATCCGCGCCGGCGACCGCGCAGTCAACAATCTGTTTGCCGGTGCGAACCGCCGCGCAGATAATCTCTGTTTTGCCGTAGTAGCCGTAATTTTTGTAAATATCAACTATATCCGCTATATAAGCCGCGCAGTCCTCGCCGCTCTGCTCTTTCCAGCCGATAAAGGGCGAAACGAAAAGCGAGCCGTTTTTAGCTGCGATAATTGCCTGCGAAGCCGAGAAAACAAGGGTGAGGTTTGTGCGGATGCCTTCCTGTTCAAGCTTGCGCGCGGCGGCTGTGCCGGCGGGAGTACAGGGAATTTTGATGACAAAATTTTCGCACATACCGCTGATTTTGCGGGCCATGGCAATCATTTCGTCAACATCGTCAAGGTGAGGGTTGATTTCAACCGAAACGGGGAATTTCTCATAGCCTTCAAGGCCGTTTTCTTTAACAAAATCCGCAAGCTCTTTAATAACGGTATAGAACGGCTTTCCCGAGTTCATAATGTGGTTCGGGTTTGTTGTTACGCCGTCAATGCCGAATGTTGAATAAGCCTCTTTGATTTCATCGATTTTCGCGCTGTCAAGAAAATACTTCATTTTATTATCCTCCGAAATTTATGTTTTTGATTATTTCAAGCAGAACCGGGTCTGCGTTTTTGCGCACGAACACGGGCGGCTGACCGACCGGAGCGTCAACGGTATATGTTCCGCCGGAATAGATTTTGCCCGTTTCAAGGTGAATCCACTCATCCTTGGGCAGATAAACCTCTCGCTGAGCCGTTTTGGGGCGGATTACGGGAGTAACAAGAATGTCTCTGCCGAGCAGATACTCATAAGCTTCCGTATATGCCTTTTCTTCGTCATAGTAAAAGAACAGCGGCCTTACAACGCCCACGCCTTTTTCGGCGTTGAGCCGGACTGCCTCTTTGAGATAAGGCTTTAACTGAGCGTGAATTTGCGTCATTTTCGCGGAGTGGCTGAGCACCTCTTCGCTTGCGTCAAACTGAGCGTTCAGGTCGGGGTTAAGCCCTTCGTGACCTCTCATAAGCGGTGAAAAAGCGTTCATCTCCGCCCAGCGCATATAGAGTTCCTCGCTCCGCCTGAGAATGCCGAATGTTGTGTAGCCGGCAATATCCGAATGGCTCAGGCCGAAGCCTATGCAGGTGAGCGACAGCATTGCGGGAATAACCGACGGCATACCGTAGTCTATTGAGAAATCAACATGGTTGTCGCCGTTCCACATCATTGTTGAGTAGCGCGGAGTGTCTGAATAGCCCGCTCTTGTAAAAAAGAAGATTTCGCCGAGTTTTCCGCTCTCCTCAACAGCCTCTCTGTTCAACTGCGCCCAGAGCGCGGGCCAGGTGTTGTGTATGAGTTCGGCATCGGCTCCGTTGTAAAGCACACAGTCCGTCGGCAAGTATTCGCCGAAATCCGCCATCCAGCCCGACAGGCCGAATTCGATCATATTCTTTTTAATAATACCCTTCATCCAGTTCCACGCGTCGGGGTTGGTAAGGTCAATCATCGCGGCGGGGAAGGTAGTGATTTTAACAAGGTAGTCCGCTCCGTCTCTGTCTTTGACGCAGTAGCCGTTTTCGCTCGCTTCTTTGTAGAGCGGCTTTTCAATGGCAAGGAAGGGGTTGCAGTAGCCGAGAACTTTTATTCCCTGCGAATTGAGCTCCTTTATCTTTTCATCAAGGGCGGGGTAAAGCTCACTGTCCCACTCCCAGTTCCACATAAGCTGTTTGCCGGCGGCTGTTACGCGGCGGCCTTCCCAGTCTTGAATCCACACGCCGTTTACCTTCATACCGTGGTCAAGCGTGTTGCGCACCTTGCTCATCATTATATCGGTGCCGCCCTGAATGCCCAGAATCTCGCCGTCATAAACCCAGTCGGGCAGTTCGGGCTGCCTGCCCACAGCCTTTGTAAGGTCGCTTACAACATCCTCAAAGGTGTCGCCCCAGCCCATGCAGAAGCCGCAGATGCTGTCGGTTTTTACCGCAACATGTTTTTTTGCCGAAAAGTCAAATTGAGTGCGCGCGTTGTTGAACGAATGAAAATAGTATTTATCCGAGCTTAAATAAGTGGGCTGCGCATAGTAGGTTTCATAGTGCGAAAAATCCTCCTTGCGGGTGGAGTCCCTCATACCGACTGCTATTTTCGCAAGCTTTTTAACAATGGATTTCGCGTTGATATGTTCGCTTACCCATACATCGGATTTTTTGCCGCGCAGGTCGAACTCGCTGAAAATCTCACCCGTGCCGTAAAAATGCTCGTTTTCCGCCGCGGGCAGGTTGAACCACATTCTGTTGCAGCCGTCAAAGCCGTCAAAGCCGACCTCAATGCGGTCGCCGTTTACCTGAACCTGAGCCGAACCCTCGGTTAAAATCAGAACCGCGGTGTCACCGCTGACAACGGCGCTTTTCAGTTTAACTCCCCGTTTGCTGCGGATTTTTTCACTGACTGAAAAGCTGCCCCTGTTCATGGCGTAGTTGCTTACGCCGGAGCCTACCTTAAAAAGCTCTGTGCCGGGGGTGGCGGTGAACAGACGCCTGCCGTTGCGGCTGAGTTCAAAGCCGGTTCCCATTTTTGAAAGTTTAATCATATATTTTATACCTTTCCGGATTTTATTGTCTTATTCCGCTTTGGGCAAATCCCATTTGTTAAATGCCGCGAGCACGCGAAGCACAACCACAACAGCAAGGCCTGCCAGCATAGCGGCAGCCCGCCCCGCGGGCTCCCAGAGAATTACGCAAACCGCCGCGCCGAGAATGGATGCGGTGGCGTAGATATGCTCAACAAAAATTGACGGTTTTTCACCCGCGAAAATGTCGCGCAGCACACCGCCGCCCACTCCCGTTACAACGCCGACAAAAAGGTAGAGATAAACCCCGTGGGCGTTTGTTTCCGCGTGAGCCGCCTGAATGCCGATTACCGTAAAAACACCGAGGCCTATCGCGTCAACAACATTCAGAACATTGTTGAACGCTGTCTCGTGCCTGCCGATTGACCTTCGCACCGGGGGCAGAAAGATAATGAGCGAGGTCAGCAGAGCCACAAGCGAATATATGGGATTGCGAAAAGCCGCCGGCGGAGTATAGCCCAGAACAATGTCGCGT
>ONON01000192.1 GCA_900319455.1 uncultured Eubacteriales bacterium | reverse complement strand
TCTTACAATTATTTTACTTCGCAAAAAGGATATGAATAATATTCTTAAATACGGAATTATTGCAGTTGCTTGGATTGTTTATTTGGCGATTGGATTTAGTGGTAGTGGAAATAGTGGCGATACCACTAATACAGCAACAGCGCCCTCAACTGAAACATCTGTTGTTTCAAGTACCGAGGATGCACAAACGACAACTGAAATAACAACGGCACAGATAACCGAGGCTAAAACTACTATTGAAATTATTGACGGCGAAAAAGGTGAGTACGGAAAAGAAATAACAATGAGTGCGGGGACAGATATGGAAGAAAGACTTATTGTTTATTATGTACCCGCAGGAAAATATAATGTTAAAAATCTTGGCGATTATAGGACACAAGTTTCGGTTTATGAGGGATTTAAAAAGAATAGTGAAACAGGATATGACGAATACACCAACACGGGTAACATTGTTACTCTTGATGTAAATGGTGAAGATGAAATTGAAGTTCCCGATGGTTGGTTTATTGAAATTCATGGAGCGCACATTTTACTTACCGAAAAATGATATACTGGTTGCATAAAAATGAGCACGGCTTAAATTGCCGTGCTCTGATTCTTTATGACGGGTACCCCTTGGGCAGGTCCTTTTTTAATGCCTTTTAACAGTTAAAATGTTTTGACAAGTTCTTTTAAATATGCCTTGAAATCCTCTCCTATTTCTGGATGGTTGAGGGCTACCTCGCAGTTGGCTTTCATTATGCCGAGCTTGTTGCCCATATCGTAACGGTTGCCTTCAAAATCGTAGGCGAGAAGGTCGCCGCGGCTGCCCAGACAGGTGAAAATATCGGTGAGATAAAGCTCTTTGCCCTCGGGAGTTTCGGCAAGACCTTTTTCAATAAGGTCAAAAACTTCGGGCGAAATAACAACTCTGCCGAGTATGGCGAAAAGCGACATTACCTCTTCGGGCTTGGGCTTTTCAACAATTTTATCGCACGCCATTATTCTGCTTTCACCTTCAACCGGGGTAACGCCGAGAGAGCAGTAAAGCCCGATTTTGTCACGCTCAACACTCTGCACGCCCACAACGGTTTTGCCGTATTTTTCATAGACTCTGCAAAGCTGACCCGTTGCGGGATTTTTCTCGTTAATAACAACATCGTCTCCGTAAAGCACAGCCACCGGTTCGCCCGCGGCAAAAGCCTTGGCGCAGTAAAGCGCGTGAGCCAGACCCTTTGTTTCTTTCTGGCGGATGTAGCTTATATTGGCAAGGTCGGCTGTTCTTTTAATGCTTTCAAGCAGTTTTGCCTTTGAGGGGTTGCCCTCAAGGTTTTTTTCGAGTTCAAACGAGTGGTCAAAGTGGTCCTCAATAACTCCTTTGCCCCTGTTTGTGATTACAAGAATGTCGGTTATGCCGGATGCCGCCGCTTCCTCAACAAGGTATTGAATGGCGGGCTTGTCAACAATGTTCAGCATCTCTTTGGGAACGGATTTTGAAGCGGGCAGAACTCTTGTGCCGAGCCCCGCCGCGGGAATAATCGCTTTTGTTATTTTCATAATTAATCAAACGCCCCTTCAGGAAATTAATTTTTCGGCAAATGACATAAGCAGACGGCAGGTGATTGAAAAAAGGAAATAGCTGCATATAAAATTGAGAAAAGATGTGCCGCCCGCGTTATAGAGAACAACCCGCAGAGGTATCTCTTCACGGGTGTTTTCACGCACAAGCTTAATGTCACGCAGGGTTTTGCTGTAGCAGAAATAGTCGGCAAACAGGGCGGAAACAATGTGCGCGAGCACAAAGGCTGATGCGCAGGCTATGAACTTAGGATCCTTTGACAGGGTTTTTGAGGTCATAATCATCGCGTTGTAAAGCCGCTGCTGCTGGTCGGCGTTCATAACGCTTTTGCTTTCAGCCATCTCCTGCGCGATTTCTTCATAAACGCTTATGTAAAGCGCGCTGTCTTTTTCAAGAACGGGTGTTATCACAAGTGATATTGCCACGAATATGCCGAAAAATGCCATCCCCGCTTTGAACATCCTTCTGTAAAAGAAATAAAACGGAGAAAGGAAAAAAGCGGCCCAGTTCCATGACGCTTTAATTCCGCCATCGGAAAACCGTTTGAATTTCGGTATGAATTTGCGCTGAAAATTTTTAAGATATACTGCTATATCAGCCGCCTTGAAGCCGCCTATTTCATCGTCATCCGTAAGCCCTGTACCTCTCAGGTAGGGGTTCTGGCGCGGGAACGGTGTGTTGAACGGGAAGGGAATTTCAGGGTTCATACCTACGGGCATGGGGTTGCGGCAGTTTTGGCAAACAAAAGCGCCGGGTTCGTTTTTTGTGCCGCAAACAGGGCAGAAAAGCCCTTCGGCGGGCTGCCGGCGGTATTCGCCGTTGAATGCGGTGTTTTCATTTTGCGCAAAATCGCTGTCAGCAGTCGGCGCGTCGGCGGAGTCGGGCTGCCAGATATAACCGGAAGCGTGCAGATAACCGTTGACGCAGCTGCCCAGTTTGTCATAACAGGCGCGGTGCTGAGGGGTTGCGCATTCGGGGCAGACAACAATATCTTCGCCTGCCAGCATTGGCTGCCCGCATCCCGGGCAGATCTGATTGTCGTATTTCATAATATACACCTCTAAGAATACAATACCATATAATTTTATACTAATTATGAACAAAATGCAATCATTACAAAAAATTTATTAAACACTTTACTTTACGCGGTTTTTTATATATAATATAAAATTGATTTACAGTACGCTAAGGAGATTTGTTTATGATTCAGTATGAAGAGTTGCGCCTGGCGCTCCTTGACAAAGAAGAAAAGCTGAACCAGCTTAAAATATCGCTCGGTCTTGACAAAGCGGCCGAGGAAATTGCGCAGCTTGAAAAACAGCAGGCGGAACCCGCGTTCTGGGATGATATTGCGAATTCACAAAAGGTGGTTCAGAGAACGGCGCAGCTTAAAAATAAAATCAGCTCTTATGAAAACCTCAGGGGAGAGTTTGATGACGCTCTGACCATGATAGAGCTTGCCGATGAGGAAGGCGACCTTGACCTGTTTGACGAGTGCAAAGAAAGCGTTGACAGTTTTGTTACAAAGCTTGACAGTATGACTCTCTCAACCCTGCTCACCGGCGAGTATGACTCCAAAAACGCCATTCTCACATTCCACGCGGGCGCGGGCGGAACGGAGGCGCAGGACTGGAATCAGATGCTTGTGCGTATGTATGAGCACTGGGGAGAAAAGCACGGGTTCAAGGTCAGCCTCATAGATTTTCTTGATGGCGACGAAGCGGGGCTTAAATCCGCTGTTTTGCTTATTGAAGGCGAAAACGCATACGGATATATGAAAAGTGAAATGGGCGTTCACCGCCTTGTGCGCATTTCTCCCTTTGACGCTTCCGGCAGAAGGCACACATCTTTCGCCTCGCTTGAGGTTATGCCCGAAATTGATGACACCGTTGATGTTCAGATTAACCCGGATGATATAAAAATCGACTATTACAGAGCAAGCGGAGCGGGCGGCCAAAAGGTTAACAAAACATCATCAGCCGTTCGCATTACTCATATACCCACAGGCATTGTCTGCGCAAGCCAGGTTGAGCGCAGCCAGTACCAGAAC
>ONON01000152.1 GCA_900319455.1 uncultured Eubacteriales bacterium | reverse complement strand
TTTGGTGGAGCATAGGGGGATCGAACCCCTGACCTCCAGATTGCGAACCTGGCGCTCTCCCAGCTGAGCTAATGCCCCGTATGGCAACGCTATTGATTATATAACCGCTTTGCGGAAAAGTCAAGTTTTTTTGCGCAAAAATGTACAGCGGCGCTCACAAATGATTTTTAACCGCTGAAAATCATTAACCGAACAAGAGACAAAACAGCTCGTTTTGTTGCCAAAAAAGAACAATAAAGGTTACAAGGCTGTTACATTCGTTGACATAAACAGGCACTTTTGTTAAAATGGCGCTGTAATATGGATATTTATACCTATATTACAAAAAGCGAAAATATTACGGAGCGGGCAACACAAAACCCCGTCCGGTACTCATAATTCTAAGGAGAATAACGCTATGATCAGCACCGATAATCTGTGCATGAGCTGTATGCGGGAAATCGGCGACGCGCGCCAGTGCCCCTATTGCGGTTATCACGCGGATTCGGCTCAGATTCCGCCGTATCTGCCGGTCAGAACGGTTGTTGCCAACCGCTACCTTGTGGGCAAGCTTCTCGAATATAACGGCGAGGGAGCAACATACATAGGATGGGATATCAGCGAAAAAAGGGCGGTTAATATCCGTGAGTTCTTCCCGGACGCAATAGCGATAAGAACCACAACTGCGCTTACCTTAAAGGTGATGGCGGGCAGTGAGGCCGTTTTTGCCGAGTGCAACCAGAGCTTTCTGGAACTGTGGACAAAGCTTTCCCGCTTCAAAGGTCTTTCGGCGCTTATAAATGTGACGGATGTTGTTGAGGATTACGGAACATCTTACGCGATTTATGAATATGTTGAAGGTGTTACGCTGCGGGAGTATCTTCTGTCAAGCAAAACGGGCTATGTTTCATGGGAGAGAGCGCGCCAGCTTCTTATGCCCATACTCTCAACCCTCGGCACCCTTCACTCGGCGGGAATCATTCACCGCGGAATTTCGCCCTCAACGCTTATTATCGGCCGCGACGGCAAGGTGCGCATAACAGGTTTCGGAATATGGCAGTCGCGTTCGCAAAGAGGCGACCTGAACGCGCAGATATATCCCGGCTATGCGGCGATAGAGCAATACGGTTTTGAGGGTCAGCAGGGGCCGTGGACCGATATTTATGCCTTCGGAGCGGTGCTTTACCGCACGCTTATAGGCTCGGACCCGATTGACGCCACCGAACGCGTTACAAATGATAAACTTATGGTGCCGGGCAAATTCGCGGAACAACTGCCCGCCTATGTTATCAACGGGCTTATAAACGCCTTGCAGATTTTGCCTGAAGACCGCACAAGAACCGTTGAGCAGCTTAGGGCGGAGCTTTCCGCCTCACCTGTTGCGGCGGCAAGCGAGAGTGTTTACACTTCCCCGCGAAAAAATCAGACATCACCGATTAATCTGCCTGTAATAAACACCCCTGCCGCCGTCAGCGAAGATGACGATGAGGAAGACGAGGAGGATGAGGCGCAGCTCAGGGAAATCAGACGAACCGAGCGCAAGACCATGCTCAAAACGGTCGCGATATGCCTGGCGATAGGAATAGTGATTTTCGTTATACTGATTTTCACTGTTTTCAGGGATGATTTCGGCATTACGCTCGGGTCCGGCAAAGTGCCCGACACAACCGCTGCGGACGGTGACGGTACCGCGACCGTTCCCGATTTTTTAGGCAAAAACTATTATGATGTTACATCAAACCCGGTGTTCACCTCGCTTTATGATTTTGAGTCACAGTATGAATACAGCGATGAGTTTGAGAAAAACTACATCATCCGTCAAAGCATTTCCGCCGGCACTCCCGTCAACAGCGGCACAACAATAGTGCTCACCGTGAGCAAAGGCAAAGAGCAGGTGGAGCTGCCTGCCGATATTATAGGTTCAACTTATGATTATGTTTACAAGCGCCTTGTCAATCTCGGTTTTGAGGTTGAACGCAAAGACGCCCCCGGAGACGGCTACTACCACGCCCCGGATGAGGTAATATCGGTCAGCCCCGCGGCAGGCAAATCTTATGACAAAGGCACAAAGGTAATTGTTATGGTTTACGCCGGGGCGGAAGAACCCGAAACCGAAGAGCCGACCTCAAGCTTTGATTACGATTACGACCCGCCGCTTGAAGACGCTCCGCCCATGGATGACCCGGGGCTTGACTATGTTCCGGATGAAAACAGCGAAGACCCGAATCTTATAATTGAGAACAACTAAACCGATTAACGGGTGATTACTATGAATATAATGGATCTTGCCTCAAAATTCATTGTCAGCAAAACCAAGCGTTACGGAGCGAAGGTTGCCAAAACAACGCTCGCGCCCGAAATTCCCGACGCGGCTCCTGTTGTGATTGAAGGGAACCGTTGGAACGCCGGCTTCGCGAGGGCGGAGATTATGCCTGAGGAAATCGGTGAGAAAACCTATTATATTGCCGGGCACGGTTCGGGCCATGTTATGGAGGGCGTTGTTTCGCCTGTTTACATTCACGCTTTGTGGCTCGACTGCGGCGGTGATGAAGGCATACTCTGGCTGAGCGCGGATGTTATTGGGATGACCCGCATTGAAATAAACAAAATCCGCTCCATGATTCTCGCCTCGCCCGAAATCAAAGGCTGCCGCCACATTAATTTCAGCTGCACTCACAGTCACTCCGGCATTGACACATTGGGCTATTGGGGCAAGCCTAATCTTGTGAGCATACCCTCCGACGGCAAAGATAAAAATTATATGGATATGCTCATGAAAAAGGCTGTTGAGGTCAGTGAAAAAGCGTATCTTGCCAAAAAGCCGGGCAGGCTTTACACGGGCAGGGTGCTTGTTCCCGGGGGGCTGCTTCCGAAACGCGATTTTGCGGACAGGCACGAATATCTTTCAAAAATCCGTTTTACTCCCGATGACGGCGCGAACGAAATATGGATATTGAATTTCGGCGGCCATCCGAATTCACTGGGCGGCGGCAACCGTATGCTCAGCGGAGAATATCCGTATTTCATGCGCGAGCAGATTAAAGCCGAATGCGGTGCCGATGTTATTTTCGGCATCGGAGCGATAGGCGGTATGGATGTTGCGGAAAACGATAAGGATGACAATCTCAACTGCGTTAAGCTTCAGGGCAGAATGCTTTGCGAGTATTCGCAGAAGGTTAAGGACGAGAAAGAGCTTGAACCTGAAATCAGGCTGATAAACCAGCCGTTTTATATGCCGGTTGAGAACAATGTGCTCACACTGCTGGCAACAAGAGGGGTTATGAGCTTCAAGGCGTATCCCGCTTCTCCGGATGAAAGTGAGCTCGGCATAAAAACACAGACGGAGCTTACCTATATGACGCTGGGCAGTCAGAAAATTCTGTGCCTGCCGGGTGAAAATTTTGTTTCAACTGTTTACGGCTCATACAACTCAGCCGAAACCTCGGCAACAGGCAAAGGCCCCGAAATCAACCCGGAACCTCTCGCGGTAACAGCCGGGGATGACACAATGATAACCTTCGGCGTAACAAACGATATGACAGGCTATGTTGTGCCGCCCAATGATTTTATTCTTAACCCGACTCAGCCTTATTTAAACGGCTATCATGACAGATTTGACAAAAACCATTACCACGAGACCAACTCAATGGGTCCCAAAACGCAGAAATATATCGCAGACACCTTCTCGAAAGTATTGAAGAATTTTAATTGACAAAGGAGGCGCTGTTATGGATATAGGCAAGCTTATTGTTTTTGTTTTTGTCGCGGGAGTGGTTATAGCGGGGCTTGTGATTTATCTTCGCAATTATCCCGTTAATTTCAAACGCCCCGAAATCAAGGATGACAAAAGCGGAAGCCCGTTTATGATGTCAACAAAAGAGGCGATGTTTCTTAACGAAACAAAGGCGCAAATCAGCGGTCAGCCCGCCCCCGGCTCCGTTCAGGAGCGTACGCAGAACCTCACAAACGGGATAAGAACGGTAAAATGCCCGGACTGCGGTCAGACGGTTGAAGTCAACGATGAAAAAGTATGCACGGTATGCGGAGCTTCCGTTGCCGAACAGGTGGCCGAGCTTGTCAAGAGCGAGCAGGCGCTCAAAATTATGATGATGCAAATGGATGCGCAAAGAGCCATCAAGGAGGAACGCAAGGGCACACAGTCCGAGGTTACGGATACCCTGAAAAAAACCGCGCTTAACCTTATGTTGCCCGGAGCGGGAAGCCTTGTGGGCAGAAGAAGAAAAAAATAGAATATTCAAAAGTGGTTCAACCTGTCCGGATAACTGCCGGACAGGTCTTTTTTTGCCTAAAGCTGCCGTATGCCTTGAAAACAAAGGAATTCTACTATGAGTAGAGAGAATTTTCAAGCGGTAGAGCCGGAAGAAAAACAATAGATTTACAATTTTGAGGTTACGGTGTAATATAAATGTGTAAACTCACAAAGCGCAGGGAGGTGTTAATATGCGCACACCGCTTGATGAAAGAAAACTGCCCGATTACACAAGAGGCGAAGAAATATTCAATATGGTAACGCACATAGTCGGCGGAGGATTCGGGGTAATCGTACTTGTTCTGTGCACGGTTTTTCCCGCGATACGGCACGACAGCTTCGCGCTCGCGGGCGGCATTGTTTACGGGCTTATGATGATTCTTCTGTACACAATTTCAAGCG
Source organism: uncultured Eubacteriales bacterium (assembly GCA_900319455.1). Classification (GTDB taxonomy): domain Bacteria; phylum Bacillota; class Clostridia; order Oscillospirales; family Acutalibacteraceae; genus CAG-177. The sequence goes on along the minus strand of ONON01000152.1, from coordinate 10,962 downwards.
TTTACCACGGCCTTCGCGCCGTTAAAGCGAAAAAAGTTATGCAGGTTCTCGACCACTGCACCATATACGCTCTGATTTACGGCACTTATATTCCGATTTTGCTTACCGGATTGCGCGACAAATATCCTGTGGCGGCTCTGGTTCTTCTTTGCTGTATAACTGCGGGCAGTGTTGTCGGGGTGATATTCACCGCCATTGATTTTCACCGTTACAAAATCGTTTCCCACTCGTGTTATTTTATTGTGGGCTGGTGCGCCGTTTTCGCGGTCAAATATATTGTGCGCGCCTTCGGTCTGCCGTTTTTTCTGTGGATACTCGCGGGCGGATGCTTTTACACCTTCGGTATGATTTTTTACGGGCTGGGCAAAAGCAAGCGGTGGTTTCACAGCATTTTTCACATTTTTATTCTGCTCGGCAGCGTTTTTCAGTTTATCGGAATTTTCAAAGGCTGCATAATAAGATAATCATCCCGCACACGGCGGAGCGCTTTTTCAATAGGGCGCTCCGCTTAATATTTATATAAAAACACTTTATTTTTTTTATTTATTAGAGTATAATCAACAAAAACGCAGGAGGTTTGTTTTTATGACGCTTGAACAGGCAAAAGAGTTTTTCGCAGCGGACCGTTTCGCGACTTATAAAACAGGCATAACCATTGATGAAGTAGGCGAGAATTACGCGAAATGCTCCTTTACGGCAACCGGGGATGATGTTGCCGCGCACGGAGGAGTAATGGGAGGGGCGATTTTCACACTGGCGGATTTCACCTTTGCCGTTGCGACAAACACAAAGGAGTGTTTAACGGTCACAACCTCCAGCACAATAAATTTTGTGAGTATGCCTAAGGATAAAAAGCTTATCGGTGAGAGCAGATGCTTGAAAAACGGCAAACGCGCCTGTTTTTTTGAAATCACCGTTACTGACGGAGCGGGCAATCTTGTGGCAACCGTACTGTCAAACGGAATACATATTTAAGCCGAGGTAAAAAAATGAAAGAGTATGTAATGGGCAACGGAGCAACCGCCCTGGGCGCCCTTGCGGCGGGGGTCAACCTTGTCGCGGGCTATCCCGGCACTCCGTCGTCCGAAATAATAGAAACAATATCAAAATATCCTCATGACGGCGTGCATCTTGAGTGGTCCGTTAATGAAAAAGCGGCGCTTGAAGTTGCCGCGGCGGCGGCTTACAGCGGGGCGAGAGCGCTGGTTACAATGAAGCAGATGGGCCTGAATGTCGCGTCAGACCCGCTTATGAGCGTAGCTTATGTGGGCGTTAAGGGAGGCTTGGTGATTGTAAGCGCGGATGATCCGGGCCCGATTTCATCCCAGACGGAGCAGGACACAAGACGCTACGCCGATTTTTGCAGAATTCCCGTTTTTGACCCTTCCTCCCCGGAGGAGGCTTATACAATGATAGGCGACGCCTTTGATTATTCGGAAAAATACGGCACCCCGGTGCTGTTCAGACCCACAACAAGGGTCTGCCACGCGTACGCCGCGATAGATATTCCCGAAAAAACCTCTCCGAAAGAATATGAGGGCTTTGTCAAGGATTCCGGCAGGTGGGTGATTTTTCCGCGCCTGTCATATATAAATCACGGCAAAATCGAAAAACGCAACATTGAAATCGGCGAGGATTTTTCATCATACAGGTTCAACACCGTTGAAGGCGGTGAAAGCGAAAAAGCGGTTATAACATCGGGCGTGAGTTACGCCTATGTAAGGGAGAGCCTGAAAAACCGCGACAACCTGAAAATCATTAAAATCGCTACGGCGTTCCCCTTCCCCGAGAAGTTTGCGTTATCGGCTCTTGAAGGGGTCAGAGAGGTTCTGTGTGTTGAGGAACTGAGCCCCTATATTGAGGAGCAGATTCTGAAAATCGCCGGCAAACATAAAATTGACATAACCGTTCACGGCAAGCTTGACGGCACGGTGCCGCACAACGGCGAAAACAGCGTTGAGCTTTCGGCAAAGGTTATAAATGAGTTTCTCGGCAACGGCGTTGAGACGCGGCAGATTGACAATCAGAATGTTCCCGCTCTGCCCGTTCGTCCGCCCGTGCTGTGCGCGGGCTGCCCCCACAGAGCCTCATTTTACGCGGTTAAGCAGGCAATGAAAGGGCAAAAGACCTTTTTCTGCGGCGATATAGGCTGTTACACACTCGGCAACGCAATGCCTCTTGATATGGTTGACACCTGCCTTTGCATGGGCGCGGGCATCACCATGGCGCAGGGGCTCAACCACACAAACGACGGTGTGTGTTTCGCTTTTGTGGGCGATTCAACATTTTTCGCCTCCGGTATGACGGGTGTTGTAAACGCCGTTTACAATGAGGCGGATATGGTTTTGTGCGTGCTTGACAATTCCACAACCGCTATGACCGGGCACCAGCCTCACCCCGGCACGGGCAGAAATATGATGGGCAACTTTGTTGAAAAAGTTGACATCGCAAAGGTTCTTGAGGGAATGGGCGTTAAAAAAATTATAACCGTAAACCCGCTTGACCTTGAAAAAAGCATAAATGCCGTAAAGGAATGCGCCGCCGAAAAGGGCGTAAAGGCAATTATTTTCAAATCCCCCTGCATAGCTGTTGCCAAACCCGACGGCAAATGCGCGGTTGACGGCGCGAAATGCATAAACTGCCGAAAGTGTATTCGTGAAATCGGCTGCCCCGCTCTTTCATCTTCGGAAGAAGGAGTTGTGATTGACCCCAACCTCTGCACGGGCTGCGGGCTTTGCGCAAAAATCTGCCCGGCAGGCGCAATCGGAGGTGAAAAGAGTGAATAAAGATATTCTTATTTGCGGCACAGGCGGTCAGGGCACCGTTCTCGCCTCAAAAATAATTGCCGCCTCCGCAATGAGCGAAGGCTCCCCCGTTCACTCAGCCGAAACAATAGGTATGGCTCAGCGCGGCGGTTCCGTTACCAGCCATGTAAGAATAGGCGAAGGCGCGTTTTCGCCCCTTATTCCTTTCGGAGGAGCGGATCTTATTCTTGCGTTTGAGCCGGGTGAAGCCGTCAGAAATCTGAAATATCTCAGGGAAGGCGGTACTGCCGTTGTGAATACCGCGGCGGTAAAGCCTGTTACGGGTATGCCCGGCAAAACGGATTATGACGGGGCGGCTTGCATTGAGTATTTAAAAAGCAGGTACTCCTGCGTTTTTGTGAACTCAGACGAGGTGTGCAGGCCTTTCGGCTCGTCAAAGTTTTTCAATATAATCATTTTGGGTGTCGCCGCGGGAGCGGGAAAGCTCGGCATAAGCAAACAGACAATTCTCGGTCAGATTGAAAAACGCGTTCCTCAAAAATATGTTGAAATAAATAAAAAAGCCTTTCTCGCCGGATTTGAAATCGGTGAAGAAGCGCTGAAATAAAGGAGAAACCGAAATGGCAATCAATAAAGCACAGCTTGAACTTGTTGACAGGCAGATAAAACGCATTATCGCAAGCGGCAATTATTACAGCGAAATTTATAAAAAAGCGGGTATTACGGGCGTTTCGTCCCGGGAGGATTTTGAGAAAATACCGTTTACAGATAAAGCGGATCTGCGCAACGCCTACCCTCTCGGCATTCAGGCAGTTCCCAATGAAAAGGTGGTGCGTATTCACTCCTCATCGGGAACAACGGGCAAGCCCGTAATTATTCCTTACACCGCAAAGGATGTTGATGACTGGGCGGCTATGTTCGCAAGGTGCTATGAAATCGCGGGAATTACCCCCGAAGACAGAATACAGATTACCCCCGGCTACGGATTGTGGACAGCGGGCATCGGTTTTCAGGCGGGGTGTGAGAAGCTGGGCGCCATGGCAATACCGATGGGCCCCGGCAACACGGAGAAACAGCTTCAGATGATGATTGACCTGCAGTCAACGGTAATCTGCGCAACATCATCATACGCCCTTTTACTCGCGGAGGAAATAAACAAGCGCGGGCTTAAAGATAAAATAAAACTCAAAAAAGGCATAATAGGTTCCGAGCGCTGGAGCGACGCCAAGCGCAATTACATAGCGCGCGAGCTCGGCATAGAGCTTTATGATATATACGGCCTTACCGAGATTTACGGCCCCGGCATAGGCATAAACTGCCCCGACCAGACGGGTATGCACATTTTTGACGATTACCTTTACACCGAGATTATCAACCCCGAAACAGGCGAGGTTCTTCCCGACGGCGAGGAGGGCGAAATTGTTATTACCACTCTTGTCAAAGAGGGGGCTCCGCTCATCCGCTTCCGCACTCACGATCTGTCAAGAATTATTCCCGGCGATTGCCCCTGCGGCAGAACATATCCCCGGCTTGACACAATCAAAGGCAGAAGCGACGATATGTTCAAGGTTCACGGCGTAAATATGTTCCCCAGCCAGGTTGAGGAAATTCTCGGCCAGGTTGACGGTGTTTCAAGTGAGTATAAAATTGACATTGCTCATGATGAAAACAAAAACAGAGATATAATTATGATTACCGCCGAGGCGGACGGCAGAGTTGATTTTGAAAAGACGGGCGAAACAATCAAAAACCTGTTCAAATCAAGGCTCAATGTCACCCCCAGCGTGGCGATAGTCTCGCTCAACACCCTTCCCCGCTCCGAAAAGAAAACGCAGAGGGTGTTTGACCACCGCGGCGACTGACAGCGCCCCGGATATTGCAATTATATTTCGTGAATAATATAATAATAAAAACCGGTATGCGATTATAATCTTTTATCAAGACAAGCGGTTTTATTAAAAATGTTTCGGCTCGGAGATTTTGAGAAATGAAGAAAAAACTGCTGTCGGCACCGCTTATGCTTCGGGTGAGACCGGCGTGCGTTTTTATAATATTTACGGCAGCAATATGATATTTGAGCAGAATTGCACCGCCGACGGCAGAACCGAGGGCAAAACCGTTTATCCGCCGTTTGCCCTGTTTAACAGGCTTTATGAACTTTTTAACGGCGTAAAAGGCTGAAAGCCGAACAGCTTCCGAGCATAAGTGTTTTTATTCTGTACAGTGAGTTTTTTGCGGAGGTGACCTGATATGAAAAAACTGATGTGCGCATTGATTATTCTGTCAATGCTTATTATTCCCGCCGCCTGCCAGCGGACTGTTCCCGAAGGTGAAAATACCGAAACGCAGAACATAACCGCAACTCCCGGTTGGTCTCCGGATAATGCGATTGCTCCGGAAGAAGGCGCGCCTGAGCAGGACGGAGAAACTCCGGAGGATGAAGAATCCCCGGCAGACGAGCCCGCGCTTGCTCCCGGCCCGGAGCAGGGGCAGATTCCGGTTGAAATACCGGTTATCACCGAGGCTGTTCCCGACAAGGCGGTTAAATCCATCTCAATAAAGACAGCTCCGAAAAATACGGTTTTCTATTCAGGCAGCCCCATTGACACAACGGGGCTGACCGTAAATGTTACCTTTACCGACGGCACAACAAAAACCATAGCCGGCGGATTCGGTTACAGCCCTGCCGTCGCTTCGGGCAAGGGTACTCAGAAAATCACCGTTTCATACGGCGGCAAAACAGACACCTTCAGCATAAAGGTCAAGGATGAAAAGCTCAAAAGCATTTCAATAAAAACAAAACCCGACCGTCTGACATACAGGGTTAACGAGAAAATAGACACCGCGGGTATGACGCTCAACGCCGAGTATGAAGGCGGCGAAATCAGAACGGTAAGCAGCGGCTTTACCTGTTCACCCGACAGTTTTGATTCCGTAGGAGCGCACAGCGTGAAGGTGAGCTACGGGGGCAAAACAACCTCTTTTCAGGTTACGGTAAAAACTCTTTTTATCACCTCAATCAGGGTTACCTCAAAGCCGACCAGAACATCCTATTACCTCAATGAACCGCTTGACACAAAAGGTATGGTTCTTACCGTCGCTTATTCGGACGGCACATCAAAAAATATTACAAGCGGCTTTAAATGCACCCCTTCCGAACTTACAAACAAGGGTTTGCAAAAAATCACGGTTACATACGAAAACAAAACAGCCTCGTTCAATGTTAATGTCAAAGAAGATACCGTAAAAGGTATTGAAATCAAAACGGGCCCCAAAAAAGTGACCTATTTTGAGGGTGAAAAGCTTGACACGGCAGGCCTTTCCCTTACGGTGGATTACGAAAACGCGCCCTCAAAAACAATAACAAGCGGCTTCGCCTGCTCGCCTACACTTCTCAATGAGCCGGGTGTTCAGACAATCACCGTTACATACGCCGGCAAAAAGAAGGTTTTTAATGTCAGAGTCAAAGAAGACGCGTTGGAGGGAATAGAAATCACAAGCGGACCCGCGAAACGCGCGTATTATGTGGGAGACACGCTTGACACCAAAGGGCTTTCGGTGCGCGCCGTTTATATCAGCGGAAGAGTTGAAACTTTGACGGCGGCCGATGTTACCTGCTCGCCGAGCAAATTCACGGCAGAGGGCGCAAGTGTTCCCGTTGCGGTAAGCTACGGCGGAAAAACAGTGCATTTCGGCGTTAAGGTAAACGCGAACCCCATTAAAGAAATATTTGTTTCACAAAAGCCGACAAAAACCTACAAGATAGGTGACACTGTCGGCAAAGGCGACATTGAAGTTTGCGCAAAACGCGAAAACGGCAAAATAGAAGCGATTACGGGCTTTACCCTTCACAACGCCAGGCTTGAAAAAGCGGGGCAGAATTATATTGAAATAACATACGGCGATTACAGAACATCTTTATTTGTCAACGCCGAAGACGCTGTTTCGGAGATTTATATTGAAAGAAATCCAAACAAAACCGATTACAAAAAAGGCGACAAACTTGACACAACGGGTCTGGCGGTCAAGGCGAAATACGCGAGCGGAGCAACGGCAACGGTTACGGACGGCTGTTCTGTTTCCCCGAGAGATTTAAACGGAGCGGGTCAGCAGAAGGTTACCGTTGTTTATCAGGGGCACACGGCGTATTTCTATGTTACGGTTACGGAAGATTAATGCGTTTTGAATAAGAAAAACAGTTGTGCAGACTGCAAACGGAGGTAAATATGAAATACACGGATTATGTCAACACCAAACAGGGCAGCAAATCCACACACCGTTTCTCAAACGGCAACACACTGCCGCTCGTTCAGCTCCCGTTTGGCATGGCGGCGTTCTGCCCGCAGACAAGCGACGGCAATTTAAGGTGGTACTATCACCCCGATGACCGCTCATTTGAGGGCATTCGCCTTACTCATCAGCCATCCCCGTGGATTGCCGACTACGGCGCGGTGTGTTTTATGCCGCAGACCGCTCCCGTTCACCAGACGGGTGAGGATCGCTGGTCCGGCTTCCGCCCCGAATACGCCGTGCTCACACCTTATTATATGAAATACAACCTTCTGCGCCCGAGGTGCGAAATTGAGCTTGCTCCCACGCTCAGGGGCGCGAAAATCCGCCTTTCATTCCGCGATGAGGGCGAAAACTACTTTTCTGTTTTGCCTGTTACCGGCAGATGCGGTTATGAGTTCAACAAGGTTGAGAACATTCTTTATGTCACCACCGATGACTGTTCCGGCGGCGAGCATACAAATTTCAAGGAATATATCGTTATCCGCTTCCCGGAAGACACGGTTGACGATGAGGGCATTCTTGTTCAGCGCAGTGTTGAGGACGGCGTAAAGGCGCTCAGCGGCGAGGGCAAAGAAACAGCCATTCACATCCCTCTCAAGGTCAAACAAACGGAAATAGCGCTCGCGACCTCTTATATTTCATTTGAATACGCCGAGCGCAGCCTTGAAAACGAGATAGGCGATTTTGCTTTTGATGATATAAAGGAACTTGCTCAGCAGGAGTGGGAAAACAGGCTGTCGCTCATTAAAATCGAGAGCGATGATGAGGATATGCTGAAAACCTTTTACTCCTGTATGTACAGAGCCTTCCTTTATCCGCACAGGTGCTCCGAGCCCGATATAAGCGGCAGAGAACACCACTACTGCCCGCACGACGGCAGCGTTCGCGACGGCGTTCGTTTCACCGACAACGGCTTTTGGGACACCTACCGCACCGTTTACCCGTTTTTCTCCATTGTCGCAAAAGATGATTTGCGCCTTATGCTCAAATCCTTTATAAATGAATACAGAGAGAGCGGATGGCTTCCGCGCTGGATTTCAATAGGCGAGCACGGCTGTATGCCCTCAACCCTTATTGACGCGGTCATCTGCGACGCGGCCGTAAAGGGCCTTATTGAACGGGACGACCTTGAAACCGCCTTGGAGGGTATGTTAAAGCACGCGAACGAAGACGCGCCTCAGGAGTATTTCGGGCGCAACGGCGCTTCGACCTACTGCGCTTTCGGCTATGTTCCCCTTGAGGTGCATAAAGAGAGCGTCAACCTCACTCTCGACGCCGCTTACGGCGACTGGTGCATTGCAGAAGTTGCGAAGATTTTAGGCAGAGACGATGTGGAGCCGGTTTACCGCAGGCGAGCGCTCAGTTATAAAAATCTTTTCGATTATGAAACGGGTTTTATGAGAGCGAGAGGCTTCAGCGGAATGTTCCGACCTGATTTTGTTCCGGAAGGCTGGGGCGGCGATTACACCGAAGGCAGCGCATGGCAGAACTCCTTTGCCGTGCAGCATGATATTGAAGGCCTTGCCGAGCTTTACGGCGGCAAAGAAAAGCTGATTGAAAAAATCGATGAGCTGTTTGCCTGCCCGCCCGATTATGTTGTAAAGGGCTATGAGTGCGAAATTCACGAAATAACCGAGATGGCGGCGGCGGATTTCGGCCAGTGCGCAATCTCAAATCAGCCGAGTTTTCATATTCCCTACATTTACAGCGCGCTCGGAGAGGTTGAAAAAACCGCTTATTGGGTTGAAAAGCTTTGCAAAGAGGCGTTTTCGTGGAAGGATGACGGCTTCCCCGGTGATGAAGACAACGGCTCAATGGCTCTCTGGTATGTTTTCGGAGTGCTCGGCTTTTACCCGTTCTGCCCGGGCAAACCCGAATTTGTGAAAGGCAAAAAGCAGGTTAAAAAGGCGTATATCTGCGGCAAAGAGTTCGACGCCGATAACTATGACAGCATCATCCCCTACAGCGAATTTGAATAAATCACAGAAAATCATAAAAAAATTACGGCTTGCAGATTTAACCTGCAAGCCGTGTTTTTATTTTCCCATCATTTTTGCGTTTTCATACGCTTGATTGATTTGTCTTAACATCTCATTTTCTGACGATGTGCGCCTAAACAGAACTTCAACGGACAATAATAAGAAAACAATCGTCATACAAGGTCCGATAATCATTCCTGTCTGGCACCACATGGATTCAAGTTTTAATTTCCAGCATATTGTTCCGATTATTGCGCCTACAAGCGCAAGTGCGAGTGAGATAATTGCTTTTTTCCTTCTTCTTTTCATGATGAGCTTTTTGGCTCTTTTCCATTCCTGTCGGTATTTTTCATCCAAAGTCACGACAATTACCTCTCTTTGCTTTAATTATTTCAGCTCCATACCCGAGGACCATGCCTGACCGACTTTTTCTCCGGTTACATAATAGCCGTTTTTAAACTGGTCAAACATAAGAATGCCGGATTTTTCAATGTCAACCTTGCCGTTTTCATCAAGAACGCTCTCATCGGCCATTACATTGACTATTTTGCCGACAATGCTCTGAAAATTGTCTGTTCTGACTATTTCGGCAAGCTCGCACTCGATGGTTACGGGGAATTCTTCAACTACCGGCGCGTTTACTCTTTCGCTTTTAACGGCTGTCAGACCCGTGCGCTCGAATTTGTCGGGTGTGTTGTTGCCCGAGGCAATGCCGAAATAATCCGCCGCCTTGATGTTTTTAACATCGGCGAGGCTTACGGTAAACGCCTTGTTTATTTTGATATTCTTTACCGTTTTGTGTGTTTCGGTGAGAGCGAGGGTTATTTTATCGCTTTCGCAAATCATACCCCAGGCGGCGTTCATAACATCGACCTTTCCGTTCTCGTCATAGGTCGCTATCATTAAAACGGGCATCGGGTAAACGGCGGGTTTTACTCCCAAATCTTTTTTCATAACAATTCTCCTTTTCGGTTTTATTTAATAAAATGAGTCCATTTGGCTTCTTCTCTTTCGGGCAAACCGTATTTCTCTTTGCCCAAAGCTATGGATTTAATAAGGAAAGCCATATTTTTCGCGAGAGTGCGCATCTGCTGCAGACCCTCCTCATCCTTTTCAACATCCTGAGCGGTAAAGCCGTGAACGGCGTTCCAATACTGCCCGGACGCAACCGGCATTCTTGAAATGGTGAAATATTTGTTAAGCTCATCAAAGGTTGCGCTGTTGCCGCCGCGCCTTGCCGATGAAACGGCCGCGCCTACCTTCCAGTCCTTCGGGAAGGGCGTGCTGTAAAAAAGTCTGTCCATAAAAGCGATTGCTGTAGCGTTCGCGGAGGCGTAATAAACAGGCGAGCCTATAACAAGACCGTCGGCGGTTTTGAGCTTTTCGGCAACTTCATTCACAATGTCGTCAAAAACACATTTTCCTGTTTTCGCGCAGGTTCCGCAGGCAATGCAGCCGCGAATATCTTTGTTGCCTATGTGAATGATTTCGGAGCCGACACCTTCTTTTTCAAGAGTGTTCTGAATTTCACAAAGCGCTCTCCAGGTGCAGCCCTGTGCGTGCGGAGAGCCGTTGATTAACAAAACGTTCATTTTGCACCTCTTTCTTTAATACCACCGTATTTTAACACAAGCGCGGCAATAAATCAAATTTTTGTTGACAAAAACCGTACGAAAAGCTATTATTCCCATATAGAAACATCAAACATATTAAGGAAGGTGAGCGAGTATGGATTTAATTCAGGCGATGAACGAACGGCATTCCGTGCGCAGATACATCAATAAGCCGCTTGAACCCGAAACAGCTGCGGCGCTCGAAAAATTCATTGAGGAGTGCAACGCCGAAAGCGGCCTGCATATCCAGCTTGTCAAAAACGAACCGAAGGCGTTTGACGGCGCCATGGCGCACTACGGCAATTTCAGCGG
>ONON01000113.1 GCA_900319455.1 uncultured Eubacteriales bacterium | reverse complement strand
AGTTACGCCGAGGATATTTATGACAGACCGAATTTCGGAATGCATTTCGAGGATGATTACCAGACTGAGGTTTTTATAACCGACGGAACGGACAGAGAGTATTTTCCGCATTTCACATGGCACGGCTTCCGATGGTTTAAAGTCATGGGTGACGCGGAGGTTCTGCGCGTTGATGTAGTTCACTCAGACTGCCCGGTAACATCTTCGTTTGAAAGCGATAATGAGCAGTTAAACTGGCTTTATAACGCGTATATCAACACTCAGCTTTGCAATATGCATTCGGGCGTGCCGTCCGACTGCCCTCACAGGGAGCGCCTCGGCTACACGGGCGACGGTCAGCTCTGCTGCGAGGCGGCGATGCTTATGCTTGACTGCAAAGAGTTTTACCGCAAATGGTTATATGATATTTCCGACAGCCAGTGTGTTGAAACGGGGCATGTTGCCCACACCGCTCCCCTTATGGGCGGCGGCGGAGGGCCTGCCGGCTGGGGCGGAGCGATAGTCGAGGTGCCGTGGCGGTTTTATAAGCATTACGGAGACAGGGCTTTGCTTGAAGAGTTCTTCCCGAAAATGCTCCGTTTTCTTGACTATCTTGAAGCAAGAAGCGACAACGGCCTTGTATGGCATGAGGAAAAAGACGGCTGGTGCCTCGGTGACTGGTGCCCGCCTGAACCGATAAAAATCCCGGAGGCTTATGTAAACACCTGCCTGTATGTGGGCTTTATGCAGACCGTAATGAAAATTGCTGAGATTTTGGGCAGAGAGAATGAGGTGCGGCACCTGACCGAAAGAACAGACAGAGTAAAAAAAGCGATTGATATAGCTTATTTCAGCAAGCAGCAAAGAGCCTACTGCGGAGATGTTCAGGGCGCGTCCTGCCTGGCGCTTCAAATCGGAAACGGCAATGAAGGCGTGCATAAAAAAGTGGTTGAAAAATACCGCCGGCTCGGTATGTTCGACACAGGCATTATCGCGACCCCCGCGCTTACCGGATGGCTGTTCGACAGCGGGGAGGCACAGCTTGCCTTTGACCTGCTAACCAGCAAAGGTGAGGTTTCTTTTGATTATATGGCGAGAAACGGGGCAACTACAATCTGGGAAAACTGGAACGGTGAAAGCTCGAAAAATCACCCTATGTTCGGGGCTGTCACAAAATATCTTTTTACCCGTTTGCTCGGCATCCGTCAGCCGGACGATTCCGCCGGTTTTGAGAAAGTTGTAATTTCGCCGTGCCTTGTTGAAGGCCTCAATTATGTTAAAGGGCATATCACAACCCTGAACGGCGAAATCGGTGTTGAAATCAAAAAGCAAAACGGCAAAGCCGTAATAAAGGCTTACGCCGACAAAAGAATCAAAGCCGAAATAGTCTGCGCGGGTATCTGCAAAGCTTTTTTGGGCAGTGTCGAGGTTGAGATTGAAATATGAAAACATTTGTCAATATTTTGCTTGTTATCACAACATTTTTCAGCGGCTTTATGTCGCAGATTGATTTTATGATAAATCCGCAGAAATACAACGCCGTAACGCTTGACATTTCAAATCTGCCGGCTCCCGTGCAAACGCCGGAAGCGGACGCTTATATTGAACTGAGCGAGGTGAAAATGCACTACCTTGTTTACGGCACGGGCGAAAAGGCGGTTGTTCTTGTTCACGGCAACGGCGGCAGCGCAAACTCGCTTAAAGAGGCGGCAAGGTATCTCGCGAACGATTACACGGTTTATCTGCCCGAAAGCCGCTGTCATGGCAGCAGCAGTGACCCCGGCGTGATTTCATACGACCTTATGGCAAAAGATCTCAATGAGTTCATTGAGGCTTTGAGCATTGAAAAGCCTGTAATAATCGGGCACAGCGACGGCGCAATAAACGCCGTGACTCTCGCGGCGCTTTATCCCGAAACACCGGGCGCGATAATAGCCTGCGGCGCGAACTCAAATCCCGGCACATTCAAGCCTTATTTTCCGCTGGGAGTTTGGGCGAAAAACCTGTTTAAACCCGATAAACTCAATGATATGATGCTCACTCTTCCCGAATTTACACCCGAATTTCTCGCAAAGGTCACCTGCCCGGCATATATAGTAAGCGGGCAGTATGATATTATGTGGCTGAGTGACACGGTATATATTCACGAGAATATAAAAGACAGTGACATGGCTGTAATTAAGGGCGCGGACCACGGCTCATATATCTCACGCGACGGCAGGCAGGCCTATGTGCTCTCGAAAAGCTGGCTTGACGGCAGGGGAATATAAACAAAGTGTTAAAAGAAGGCTCTTTTTGTTCCAAATTGTTGAAAATGCGGTTTTAAAATGATATAATAAATCGGTTAATAAAATATATGGGGGTTATCTCCCGGAAAATGAGGAAAATGTTTAATGTCTAACTGTGCTATTGTCGGTATCAACTGGGGCGATGAAGGAAAAGGCAGAATGGTTGACCTGCTCACAAAAGATTACGATGTTGTTGTTCGCTATCAGGGCGGCGGCAACGCTGGCCATACCGTAATAAACGAATACGGCAAATTTGCCCTTCATCTTCTGCCTTCGGGCATATTTACAAAAGGCGCTGTCAACATTCTCGGCAACGGTGTTGCGCTTGACTGCGAAAATCTTTGGAAAGAAATTGAGGAGGTTACTGCTCAGGGTGTTTCGATTACACCGGAAAATCTTAAAATCAGCGACCGCGCTTCCCTTGTTCTGCCCTGGCACCGAGACCTTGACGGCCTTGAAGAGGCAAGGCTCAAAGATAAAAAATTCGGTTCAACCCGTCAGGGTATAGCGCCGTTTTATTCCGACAAATTTCAGAAAAAAACCGTGCTCGCGGGCGAACTTCTCTACCCGGAACACCTTAAATCGCATTTAGCCGACCTTATGGAGTGGAAAAATCTTACGCTGACAAAGGTTTACGGTGCCGAACCCGTAACAATGGAACAGCTTATGAAATGGGTTGAGGATTACGGTGAAAAAATAAAGCCCTTCATCTGCAATACGGGCATATTCCTGCGCGACGCCCAAAAAGCGGGCAAGAGCATTCTGTTTGAGGCACAGCTCGGTTCACTGCGCGACATAGATTACGGCATTCATCCCTACACCACATCATCAAACCCCATAGCCGCATACGCTCCGGTAGGTTCCGGCCTGCCCTCAGCCAAAATAGACGAGGTTGTGGGTGTTGTTAAGGCTTATTCCACCTGTGTCGGCGAAGGGCCGTTCACATGTGAGTGGTTCGGCGAAGAAGCGGAAAGGCTGCGAGAGGCGGGCGGCGAATACGGCGCGAAAACCGGCAGACCGCGCAGAGTAGGCCCTATTGACATAGTCGCAACCCGCTACGGCGTGGAGTGCCAGGGAGCGACAAACATCGCGCTTACCAAAATGGATATTCTCAGCTATATGGATAAAATTCCCGTATGCACAAAATATATTGTTGACGGCAAAGAAACAGACGAGTTTCCGTTCCCCTGTGTGCTTGACAGTGCAAAACCGATTATTGAATATATGGACGGCTGGAAAACCGATATTTCCGGAGTGCGCAAATGGGAGGATCTGCCCGAAGCGGCAAGAAAATATGTTCTTTTCATAGAGGAACAGATAGGCTGCAAAATCGGCTATGTTTCGGTAGGACCGGAAAGAGACAGCATTATTATCAGGTAAAGGAGTAACGGATATGTATTGCAATCAATGCGGAGCGATTATTGGCGACGGCAGTTCATTTTGCACTAACTGCGGGGCGCGAGTCGCCGCTGAAGCATCGGCTTATGATGAGCCCGTTGCCGAAAAGGCTGTAAACGAAGAGCCGGTTTATAACGAACCCGTTAATGAACAGCCCGCGTTTGAAGAACCTGCCGCCGGTGAACCCGCTTACACCGAACCTGCCGCGGAACAGCCTGCTCAACAGCAGCAGTTCAAATTCTGCACTCAGTGCGGCGCGAGGGTAACGGCGGATGCTGATTTTTGCATTGTGTGCGGTTGCAGCTTTAATCCCGTGCCCGAGGCACCCGGATACAGCGGCGGCGTATATAACGAACAGCCTCAAAACGGCAACTCGCCGTACGGCGCGCCCAACCGCAACCCTTATTCATACAGGGCGGAAGACCACGGCGGCGTCGGAGCGGGCAACGCAAATCAATATTACCCGCCTTATCAGCAGTCAAATTCCGCGTCACAGACAAGTGACCTTATTAAACTCCTTATAAAGGCCTTTATGGTAGTGGGCTGTGTCACCTTCAGCTGGCTCATCATTCCGCTTTTCTGGTGTATACCTATGACCGTCAAGGCTTTTCGCTGCATTGACAGCGGAGAACCTATGAGCCTCGGCTTCAAAATCTGCTCGCTGCTGTTTGTCAATATGATTGCGGGCGTATGTATGCTTTGCATAAACGATGAAGGCAAAGCGATGCTGTAAAATTAAATGAAAAATAAGGCTCTGCCCGTGAAGGCGGAGCTTTTTTTGATAAGAAAGAATAATACTCGGAGTGTAACCTTTTTTTTGTTTTCTGCGTATAAAGAGTCGAAAGGGTAATCCTTTCGGAAAGGAGAAACCGATGGATAACGGTGCCGGCAGTTATCGCCGTTTTCTCGACGGTGACGATGAAGGCTTGCGCAGCCTTATTGAAGAATACCGCCTGCCTTTGCAGATGTTTTTAAACAGCGTTACAAACAATGCTGATCTTGCCGAAGACGCGGCGATTGAAACCTTTACCAAACTCGCAATAAAAAAGCCTGCTTACAACGGCAAAGCGTCATTTAAAACCTGGCTTTTCAGAATAGGCAGAAACGCGGCTGTTGATATGATGCGGCGCGGCAAAAACCTGCCTGTCGCCTTTGAAGAAACAGACGGTTTTCTCTTTCTGCCGTCCGCCGAGGAAATCTATTTAAAAGAGGAGCGAAACAAAACGCTTATGTTGTCAATGCGAAAACTCAGTGGTGATTATTATTCCGTTTTGTGGCTTAAATATTTTGAAAATATGCAGGTTAAGGAAATAGCTGCAATTATGCGCAAAAGCGAGGGCGCGGTAAAGGTTCTTCTTACAAGGGCGAGGCAGGCGCTTAAAACTCAACTTGAAAAGGACGGTTTTGATTATGAGAACCAATGATGAAATATTCAAACTCGTTTTAAGCCGCAGAGAAGAACACACCGCGGACAAAAAAAGGCGCTCAAAGCAGTTTGCCGCAATCGCGGCGGCAGTTGTATGCGTGTTTACGGCACTTGCGATAACTCTCAGCCGTGCGCACCCCGAATTTTCAAAATCCGGCGTAAACAAGCCGCTGATATCGCCCACTGAGGAACAAAATGAAGAGCCGTTTTCAAAAACAGCGGCAAACACAACCGCCGCCGACGGACAAAGCGGGGCGGAACAACCTGAACCTGAGGCAGAACAGAAGAACAGTCAAAAAAATGAAAAGACGGTAAGCGAACAGAAGCAGGCGGAAAGTAAACTTAATACTTCTACGCACTCGGTAACAAAAACAATTGAAGAAACCGCAAAGCGTAACAGCCAAAAGCCCGAATCCGTACCGGAAAACGCGACCGCGCCCGATGAATACAGCGGCGGCAATCACGGACCTGTGATTCCGGTAATCCCCGCGCACGCAGGCGCAAAAGAGGGGATAAATGTAACAGGTGAAAAAATTACAGACGCAGAGGCAAAGGCCTATTTTGATGAAAACGGCGCATCCATAACAAGCGCCCTCGCGGCAAGCGGAGTTCCTGCGGACAACATTAGAATATCGGAGAAGGGTTATTCTCACATCAGTTATGATGGCACCGAGGGCAAGCAGCTTGAACTCAGGCAGAATTTCCGCGACTATATTGTATATAACGGCGACAGCATTGTCGCGATAGTTACGCTCTGCAAAGAAAACGGCAAGCTGTATAACACTCCCGCTTTCGGCGCGCCCTGGTTCTCCGCCTACAACTCATATCTGAACGCT
>ONON01000111.1 GCA_900319455.1 uncultured Eubacteriales bacterium | reverse complement strand
CGGCCGCCGCCAGAGCAAGCGGAAGAAACATAAGCGGAGAAAAGGTTTTTTTCAGAACAAATATTAAAGAAATGAAAAACAGGGTATATACAACGGGAAAAATAAAATCCAGCGGGAGCAGATAATCAAGATAGATATGCCTGCCGCGCTCACCTATCAGTCTGAGAAACTCCCGTGCCGTCTGATAATCATACCCGATGTTCATATCAAAGCATCTGATGCCGCCGGTGTTCGCCTCTGTCGCGGGAATAAGAAACAGATTCATAACGCCGCATATCGCGGCGGTCAGCACACCGCAAATTATCGCGGTGTATTTCGGAAATAAACTTTTGTTTTTTGTTTTCACATTATCACCCTGCTGTATTTTCTTGTTGCGGATGAGTGGAATTATATGAATATATTAACATATTGCCGCGGTAAATTACAACCGTTTTAATAAAGAAAGCATATATAAGTAAAACATCCGCCCCTGACAGGCGGATGTTCTGCTTTTGATACTCTTTTTGTTTTATTCCGCTTCGGCGGAGCCGCGGCGTTCGGCGAGGGCGGCTGAAATTTCCGCCTTCTTTTTGCCGTAAAGGTCATATTTGAACATCGGAATCGCCGAAAGCAGGGCAAGAATGCCGGGCATAGCAGTGTAAGCGAAGAAAATAATATTCTTTGTTGACTGTGTAAACGCTTCGCCGTTCGCGAGAGCCTGAGAGTAGCCCGATTTGCTCACAAAAATCAGACCGAGAGCCGTGCCGAGGGCAAGGCAGACCTTGATTGTAAGCGAGAGCAGGGCATAAACGGGGCCCTCTTTTCTTTTGCCCGTTTCATACTCATAGTAGTCAACACAGTCCGCCGTCATAATCATAGGCATAAGCGTAACGGCGCTGAACTGCAAACCGATGAGGAAAAGGAAAACATACATAACAATCTGGTTTTGCGTAACAAAGGCATAAATAACAAAGGCAAGCACCGAAATGGCAAAACCGTAAACCGAAAGCAGAAGGTATGTTGTTTTTTCGCCGAGCTTTTTGATAAGCACGGGAGTGACGGCCATTGAAATCATTGAGCCGATTGCCGTTGTAATGCCGAGAATGATTACAAGGTTCTGGCTGCCTATAAGGGCGTTTGCCGCCTGAACCTGAATACCCATAGCCATCTGCCTGCCGAAACCGAGGAAATATGAAACAATAACAAGCACAAGGGGTTTGTTGCCCTTTATGGCGTTTATCATATCTTTAAAGGTGTTTTTTTCGCCCGCCGAGTAAGGCACCCTCTCTTTGTTCCACACAACAATAAGCAGCATAAGCACGCAGCCTGCCGCCGCCGTTGCGAGAGCCGACCAGAAGTATTCGGAGCTTATCATCGGCGTGTCTGTTTCGCCGGGTTTTACAAGAACCTTTGAGCCGCCTTTTATAATAAGGCAGATTACGGGCACAATAACCGCGCATGCGGAAAAACCTATCTGTTTCGCGGTGTTGGCTATTGAAACAACATTCGTTCTCTCTGTCGGGTTGGGCGTCAGAACCGCGGCTATGCCCTGTGTGGGAACATCGGCAAGGGTCATACCCAGACACCAGATGAGAAAGGTTATGAAGATATAGACATAAAGCGCGTTGCCCGCGTTTTCAAAATGAAGCTTTTCAATATCAAGAAAGATAAGCGCCGTGAATATAAGCAGAATAGGAACGGAAACGAGAATAAAGGGCTTGAATTTGCCCATTTTGCTGTTTGTGCCTTCGATTTTGTTGCCTATAACAGGGTCGAATACAGCCGAAACGATTTTGGCCGCGAGAATGATTATCCCCACCGCGGCAAGGCTCGCGCCCATAACGGAGCCGTAAAACTCCGCCTGATAGGAGTTGAGAAGACCGACTATTGCCTGAAAGCCGAAGAGCCCGAGGGAGTAAGCTAAAATCTCTTTGATTTTCATATGCTTCTGGGTGGTGATGCCTGTTGAGTCACTCATAGTGTTTTCCCCTTCTCAAAATAGGTTTTTATTACAGTAAGCCGAAAACATTGTCAAACAATCCCCTGACAATGTGTATGAACATAACAATAAGGTTATATATTCCCAAATCTTTAAGCAGTGTTCTGAGCCCCGCCGGCAGATCCGAGAGCGGATTGACAAACTCGGTTGAAACAAACGGCATTGAGCCGTCATACTCCGGCGCTTCACCGTTCATAAGGGTAAAGCCGAAAACTCTTTCTCCCAATGGAGTTACCCCCTGCGTTCTGTATGTAACGGTTATGTTTATTTTTGTTTTGCTCACCTGCGGCACATCGCCTTTGAACGGTATTGAAACGCTTTCACCCGGTTTTATGCTGCCTGCGTTTTTAAGGCTGAATTTCAGCGGCGCACCGTCAACTGTTATGTTGATAACGCCGAGCGTGTATTCTTTGTTTGAAACATTTGTTATAACAAGCGCCTCGTCGTCGGATGAGAGATAACCCGGAGCGCTTTTATCAAACTCCGCCGTCAGAGCGTGCGAGCAGTTCGCGGAATAGCGGAACTGCGGAAAACCGGGAAGCGAGTAAACATCCTTAACGGTATCTGTCAACAGTGCCTTTTCAATAAGCAGCCTCGCGTTCGGGTCTTCAAACTCGCTGCCGTGGTAGAGTTTGCTGAAAAAGAAGGTGTTGTCGGGCAGAAAAGCGGTTGACGCGTCAACAGTCATATCGGGCGAAACCTTGTATTTGCCGCCGCAGTCATTAACCTGTGTGTAGCCGTCGGAAAAGCGCTCATCGAGGGGAGCGCAGGTTGAGCCCGTTGAGCAGGCGGTTGAGATTATGCCGTCGGAATTCTGCCTCCAGCCCGAACAGCAGCCCGAATCCGTGCCGGCAATAACAGTGATATTAATTCCGTATTCATCACGGCAGGCGGCAAGATTTTCGGCGTAATTCGCCATTACTTCATAATGCATAAAATCGCTTTTTTCAATAAGAAGAGCGCTCTCATCCGGGTCAAGCCACTTTGCCTTCATCTCATCATAAATCTCAGGCGGGCAGAAATCCCATATACTGCCCCAGTAGCCGACTACTTTGAAAATCGGCGGCAGAATGCCCTGAATAATCCAATCGACAAACTCAAGGTTCTCAGCCTCAAAGAGCCAGTGAATATCCTCCTCCATAAGATTGGCGAACTCCACAAAATAGAGCAGTTCAAGCTCATCGAGATTTGCCTGCTGAGTAAGCAGGTCATAGGCAAGGCTCGCTCCGCACAGCGCGGGCACATTGAGAACGGCGTTGTGAACCTTCTGTTTTTCGCCGTAAAGGCTTAAATATGTTGCCGTTACCTGACCGCCGTGGCTCTCGCACACAATGTTCACTCTGTCGCCGCCCGTGTAGGCAAGAACATCGTCAATAAAAGCATCCAGCCTTGCGGCGCAGTCAACCGCGCCCATACGGAAATCGCACATAAAGCTGAAAACATTTGAGTCCGGCACATTGTATGAGGCAATCATATTGTTAAGATAGGCGCTGAAAAAGCAGTATTTGCTGTTTTCGCCGTATTTTTCGCGTATGTTTGCCCAGCAGGAATCCTCCGCCGTTTCAAGCAAAGGCCTTAAATTGTATTTGCCCGTGCCGTCGGGGTTGCAGACAATCAGCTTTGTAAGGTCAATAATCTCGTTGCCTATAATTGTCGAAAGGCGGTCGGCGTTGCGCATTGTGAGCTCACCTATTCCCCTCGCGATGGGAACGATATATTCAAGAATATCGCCGCCCACGCCGCCTAAATTGAGCATCCACGCCTGCTCCTCGCTGCCGTCGTCGTTAACCTTCATAAGGGTTGATGCGCTGTAACCCGGCACAACAACAAGCGGGTATTGAGCCGCGTCATCCGTCGCACCGCGAGCCGCGATAACGCATGGCGTAACAATAAGAACAACCGAGAGAATAACCGAAAGAATTTTTTTCATACAATCCCCTTCCTTATTTCATAACGGTCTGAACAACTCTTTTTGCCGAACCGCCGTCACAGCTTGCGAGATGGTATTCTTTGAACGCCCGGTACTTTTCGGGATCCGCCTGCGGCGAACGCAGGGCGTCAAGCAACTCGTCAAATGTTCTTGCGACGGGGCCGGGAACATTCTCAAAATAGTTTGTAAACAGCTCTCTGCCCGCGGTGTATTCCTCATAATCATAGGGGTAAAACACACAGGGCTTGTCAAGCAGAACATAATCCATAAAAACGGATGAATAATCGGTAATAAGCACATCGGCAAGGTGCAGAAGATTGATTATATCGGGGCAGCCGGTCACATCAATCGCACCGGCGATTTTTTCAGCCGAATGCACCTGCGGATGAAGCCTTATGAGCAAAGCGTATTCACCGCCGAAACGCTCATTGAATTTAACGGTGTCAATGTGCCGCGTAATATCTTTATCCGCGCCCGGTGAATCGCGGAACGTGGGCGCGTAAAGCACAAGCTTTCTGCCTTTGCACTCAGGGTGCTGTTCATCAAACCGCGCCCTCGCGCCTTTATAATCAAACGCCCTGAAATAGGCGTCTGTTCTCGGCGAGCCGAGCGGCAGAACATCTTTTTCATCCTTGTCAAACGCCTGCGCCCAGAAGGGAATGACGGCGGGTGAAGAAACAACAATATATGTGTAGTTGCGGTAAACCTTTTTCTCAAGCCTTACAATGTTTTCGGGAAGGTTTAACGCAAGGCACATTTTTTTCAGCGCGCCCTCGCCGTGCCACAACTGCGTTATAACCGTGCCTTTACGAAAACGCATAAACGCCATCGGCGTGAAATTATCATTGAGAAAAATGTATTTCGCGCGGGCGAGCCTGACAGGGTTGATTAAAAAAAACCATACCAGGGCGAACAATGACTTGCCCGAGCGTATATCCGCGCCCGAAACAACAAGAAAATCATAACCGCCCTTCTCTTCAAGCACTCTTTTTATCTCTCCCAGAGAGTCGTTGAGTGAGGCGTTGTGCGGCGAAACAAGGGCAACAAGCTTTTTATTGCCCGGCAAAAGCCTGCCGAGATAAAACACCGAAGCGTAAAAATAATAAAACAGTTTTTTCATTCTTTTCAATCAGCCTACAGGGGTGTCATCGGCGTATTTGGCGTTTATTGTCTCAATTATCTCAGCTTTGAGAGCGCCGTGGATTTTATATTTTTTAATAAATATGCAAAGTGATATAAGCATCATCACGGGCGGCACGGCGAACATAAGCAGCGATATTCCCCTTTGCGCGGCGGCTGACGCCGAAGCGGCGGCGGTAGCTGTAAAATCGTCATAGCCCGTGGCGATAAAGGTGGCGTACATAATAATGCTCTGGAAGGTGTAAGCCATCTTCTGCAAAAAGCCTTTCATTGAGAATGTGAGCGCCTCGTTGCGCCTGCCCGTTGTAAACTCGCCGTAATCCACAATGTCGGAGAGCATTATTGTCTGGTTTACAAACATACTGCCTGTGCCGATTGACGCGAGAAAATAGAATACCCCTATGGCAACAACTCCCGTATTGAGAGCAAGCCCGCATACGGCCATTCCGCAGTAGCCCGCGAGAGCGGCGCTGAGGCAGAAAACATAAATGCCTCTGTTTGACATAAATTTTGAAAACACGGGAACCACAAGAATGGCAAGCACGCTGCCCACCGTGTTGAACAGGTTAAAGGTTGACTGCAACGCGATGTCGCCCCTGACAACGGTGAAGTAGTAGCTGCTGACGCCCGAAATCATATAGAAACCGGCGTTTGAAATCATAGCGAAAAGCATAAAAATCAAAAGCTGATCGTTACCCGTAATATTCTTTACCGCTTTTTTGAATGAGAAGCTCTCTTCGGGTTTTACTATTCTGCGCTCCTTGGTAAATGAAACGGAAACAAGGGCGAAAAGAACAAGGCAAACGGCGGAAACCACCGAAACGGCACTGAAGCCATGAGCCGTGGGATTGCCGTCCGCGCTGAGTTTTTTGAGCGCAATGGGTGTAAACAGGGCGATTATCCCCTGCCCCAGGCCGGAGAAGGTTCTCGCTATTGTTGAAATTAAATTTCTCTCTTTTTCATCGCTGGTAAATGACGGTACCATTGACCAGTAGGGAATATCGGCAAGGGTGTTTGTCATCCCCCACAGCACATAAAAAACAGCCACATAAACATAAAGCGCAGTCGCGCCCGTCGCGAAGCGGGAGGCGTTGAAAAGGAATGAGAGCACAACGGCGTTTGCCGCCGCTCCGATTAAAATCCACGGCCTGCGTTTGCCGAATTTTGTGTTTGTGCGGTCAACTATCGCACCCATCATCGGGTCGTTTATGCCGTCCCAAAGCCTTGCGAGCGGGGCAAGAATGAGAAGAAACGCAGATTTTATTCCGAGAACGTTTGTCAGGTATATTGAAAGGTAGGAGTAAAAAAGGCCGTAGCTTAAATCGAGCCCCGTTGCGCCGAAGCCGTAGCTGATTTTTTCTTTCCAGGGAATTTTCTGCATATACTATAATCATCCTTCCGAGCCCGTTTGATTCGGTATATAATATATAATTATACAATTATTTACTTATATAAACAAGAGTTTTGACAATTTTATTTAAGCAGTTTTACTCTTTGCCTGTAATCGGGCAAATATTTTTCAACGCAGGCATAAAAACCCGCGCCGTGGTTTTTGTGAATTATGTGCGCAAGCTCGTGAACAACAACATATTCAACCGCTTCCGGCGGGTAATCGAGCAGTCTGAATGAAAATGAAATTCTGTTTTTCGCGCTGCAGCTGCCGAAACGGGTTTTCGCGCTTGTTATTGTAACCGCCTCGGGGTGTACTCCCATAAGAACGGAATATCTTTCTATCATAGGTGTTATTATCTTTTTAAGCTCCGCTTTCGCTTCTTTTATTTGCTCCGGCGTGCGCTCAACTTCTTTGTTGCGCCTCTCGCTCTGCCTGCGAACGGCGTTTTCAAGCCATTTTTTATGTGACGCAACAAACTGTTCTATTTGCGCCTCCTTCATTTTAAGAGGGGCACGCACCTTTACCGTACCGTCGCGGCAGACCTCAAGCGCGACTGTTTTTCTTTTTGAGCGAATGATTTCGTATTGCATAAGTTACCTGCTAATCATTTTTTTCAATATATCTGCATTTAGGAAAACTCGAACATCCATAAAAGCTTTTCCCGGCATTTTCACCTTTTTTTGCTGTCCGCAGAACAAGAGCCTGCCCGCATTTAGGGCATATTTTTTTGTCGGAATTTTCATCTTTTGTTTTTTCTTTATTATCGTCTTTCTTTTCAACCGGCTTGTCGGAAAATCTTTTTTCAATACTGTCAATATGTGCGGCTTTTGTTGCTTTATCAACATTTGTCAATGCTTTCAGCTTTTCATACAACTGATTGATTTGCTCGGTATCTAACACATCAATTGTTTTGTCCCATATATCACGAACGGTCGCATAAGTTCTGTCGCGCTTGATAACTTTTATTTCGGGAGTTTCAACATCTATTTTTTTCAGTTCGCATCTCTCAGAAAAAACAATGATTGAAAACAAAGGAATACTATTTCCTACATAATTGCCGAGCCATTTTAGGTGAGTTTTGTTTTGCTTTATAGGATTATAAAAACGGTTTTTCTCTTTATTCGGCAACATTGCGGTCCAGAATTGTGATTTCTCATCACCGAAAATCCATCCTGAATAATTCTTGCTTTCAAAAACAAAGATTCCCTTTTGAGTGATATAAACCAAATCAATTTCTGAAGTTTCTCCGTTTTCTTTCGGAACATAAACATTACGCAATGTCAGACCTTTTCTTCCGAATAAACTGACCAGTTTCAATTCTCTTTCTGTAAGCTTTTCGCCCCTTCTGCCTTTCCACTCGTCATCCAAAATGGAATCGACCAATTTATCCAACAAACTCTTTGCCATTATTTTACTCCCATAAATAATATTTCAGCAAACAACGCAGGGCTGTCTTTCGGCAGCCCTGCGAAAAATAACCTGTGTTTTTTTACTGAACGTAACCGCCTACCGTAAGAAGGAAACCGCCGAACTGAGCGCCGAACTCGGGGCCGCCGTCCATAACAATTCTGCCGTTCTTGGTGGCGTCAAGCATATCGTCGGTGCCCAGAAGGGTGCCCAAAGCGCTCTTGAACGAGTCAAAACGAAGGGTGAAGAAGGGCATAGCCCTCTTGTATTCGCCTCTGCCCGCTCTTGATTTGCCCGCTTTTATTCTGATAAAGGCGGAAACCTCGGGGTGGCCTTCAACAGCCATCGCGTAAACGCGGTCGGGGCTGGGCGTAGTCCACGCCTTGACCTCCTCATGGCCGTTTTTGTTGAGCGTGCTTATGCCGCTTGTGAGCAGGTAGAAAAAGCACTTGACCATAAGGCGCTGTGTTTCCTCGTCCTCCGGGGCTTCTTTCGCCGTGAGCAGAGAGCTCATTTTGAGAAGCACCATCATAAATGACAGGAAAGTGCCCGGGTTCTTTGCCACACCGTGCATTTTGGGAAGAGTTTTGGGGCCGATTGAGCCTTTGAAAAAGGCGTTCATCTGCTCAATGCTCTTAAATTCAAGCTCTATATCGGTATGTTCTTTGTCACTTACTTTGTCGGCGTGAACAACCCACTCGCCCGAATTAATGATAAAATGTGTTGCGTATTTGCCTTCGGGCGCGGAAGGGTCATCCGCGCTTATCTGAATTACGGCGTGCGTGTGCTCGAACTTTTTTGCAAGGCTCGGAACATCGCCCGCTATTGTTTTCATAAGCGGAAGAGCACCACAGAGAAAAAGCTTGTTGGTAAATATG
>ONON01000110.1 GCA_900319455.1 uncultured Eubacteriales bacterium | reverse complement strand
CGGCGGCAGCGGCAGGCTCGCTGTTGTTTACTGTTTCCGATTTCACATTGGCGTTAAAGCTTTTTGCCGGCAAAAGGTTTGACACAATCGGTGTTCGCAGAATATATATCTACACATATTTTTTCGCGCAACTTGCCGTTGCCGGCAGTATTGCGCTTATATGAGGTGAATTATGGCAAAATCGGGTTATTTAAGGGAAATTGACAGGCTCGGCAGGGTGGTTATACCCAAACAGTACCGCAAAGAGATGAATATTCCCGAAGAAGGCGGTGAGGTGCTTCTGACCTGCAAAAACGGTGTTGTTACCGTTTCAAAGTCGGCGGAGGTATGTATTTTTTGCCGTTCAAGAAGAAAACTCAGCGATTTCAAGGGCAGACCCGTGTGCGCCAAATGCCTTGATGAAATAAAATCCGGCTCAGATGAGTATTTGCCGGAGGATGAAATCAATACCGCGGCGGCGGAATAATATAACACGGCAGGGAGAATTTTTATGAAAAAATTTTTATGCTTACTTATGGCAGTGATAATCGCGGGCTCATGCGCTGTTTGCGCGTTTGCCTATGATGACCCGGACTGGATTGCGAAGCTCGCGGGCGAGCTGGTTGACGCCAAAGGGCCCGAAGTCGGCGGCATAGCCATTGATTATGTCAGCTACACTCCGCGCAATCTCAAGAGCGGCACAAAATATCCCCTTGTTATTCTGCTCCACGGTATGGGTCAGGGCGGAAAACCGCGTGAACAGATAGAAGACAATTACTTCCCCGCTTTCGCGGGTGAGGAGATGCAGTCCAAATTCACAAACGGGGCGGCTTATTTGTTTATTCCCCGTTCCGATGAGTCAAAGGACGCTATGGGCACCTGGACCGATGACGAGGTAAAACCGCTCTATGAGGCTATTCAGGATTTTATTGCGAAAAACTCAAAAAACATTGACCTTAAAAGAATATATATAGGCGGCTACTCTATGGGCGGCAAAATGACCATAAAAATGCTTTCCACCTACCCGGAAATGTTCGCGGCGGCTTTTCCGATGTGCCCGGCTTATATTCCGAGCGACGATCAGCTTAAAGCCATTGCCGACACACCGCTCTGGTTCTCCTGCTCAAAATTCGATATTCTCGCGGGCTATTATGTTTACGGCAAAGAGATATGGGAGAAGGTGTGCGCCTTCACGCACAGGCCGAAGGACTGCCGTATGTCCGTTATAGGCAAAGTCTGCCTGCCCGACGGCAAAAAGGCAAGCAGCAACCATCATGTCTGGTTTGCCGCGTCAAACGATATGTTCACCTATGAAAAAGGCGATTACCCGAATATGACAACAACCGACGCAACGGGCAAAACAATCAAACTTACTTACCCCGACGGCCTTGTTTCGTGGCTGTGCCGCTACAAATCCTCATACGGCGGTGCAAAGTCGGAGGGCACGGATCTTGTTGCGCAAAACAGTTCAACCGTGTTCAATATGCTGTTCAAAATGATAGGCTCCCTTCGTTATATGCTCAGAGACACCCTCAAAACAGCGTTCGGGGCGCTTTTCAGATAATCATATTTTAAAAATTCAAAGCGGAACAAAAA
This sequence comes from uncultured Eubacteriales bacterium, assembly GCA_900319455.1. Classification (GTDB taxonomy): domain Bacteria; phylum Bacillota; class Clostridia; order Oscillospirales; family Acutalibacteraceae; genus CAG-177. Next base: position 10,004 of record ONON01000110.1, on the reverse strand, counting down.
AGGATAAAACAGATGAAAAACAAAATGGCGGCGTTGCTTGTGATTGCCGCGGCAGTTATAGCGGCGGCAATCGGAATTGTTACGGCAACGCATCGCGCGGCAGTAAAAAACGCGGCAAAAACCCCGCCGCGAACAACCGCCGCGCAGGAAGAAGAACCCGATATAGTCATTATGTCGGATGAAGAAAGGGCGGAGTTTATAAAATCTCTCACCCGAAATCCCGATTTTATAGCCTCATACGCCGGGGCGCAGGGCTCGCCCGAGGGCGGGGAAGACACATCTCATAACTTAAAATACGCCAACAGCACAAGGCCCCTGCCCCTTTCATACGACATCGCGCTTTATACAATCTACAAGGCTCAGCAAAACGGAATTGACCCCGACCTGCTGTTCTGCATTATGTGGCGTGAGAGCAATTTCAATCCTTATGAAATCGGCAAAAACACAAACGGCACATACGACTACGGCCTTATGCAGATAAATTCCTCCAATTTCAGCTTTTTGAGTCAAAAAATCGGAATAACCTCAATGAATGACCTGCTTGACCCTTACAAAAACATTGACTGCGGTGTTTATTTTATTTCATCATACCTGAGAAAATATAACGATTACAACAAAGCGCTGATGTGCTACAACTTAGGCGAGGGCGGAGCGCAGAGAAAGTGGAATCAGGGAATATACTACTCCGCTTACTCAAAAAGCATAATCGAGCGTATGGGTCAGTATTATCTTGTTGAAAACTACACAATGCCCAAATCCTATTCTCAGGGTTCGGCGGCGGTTTATCCGCAAAGCGGCGATGAGGAGGATCTGAGCGAAATTACGCAAGAAACAGAAACCGCCTCTGTTGTCGAAACAACAACAAAGGCGAAAAAGAAAGAATATACAGCGCATGAAAAAGAGTACCGCAAAAGCGAAAAAACAACGGCGGTGAATAAAACAGAGGAAGTTACCACTTCTTCTTCTTCCCGATAAAAATCATAACGAGGCTTATAAAAACCGAAAGCAGAATAACAAAAAGGTAGCCGAAACGCCATTTGAACTCCGGCATTGACTCAAAGTTCATACCGTACCAGCCCACAATAATGGTCAGCGGGAAGAAAATGCTTGTCAGCACGGTGAGGGTTTTCATTGTGGAGTTAAGGCGGGCGTCAAGCTGAGAGGTGTAGGCGCTCTGCAAATGCTCAACCGTGTTTTTGCAACTGTCGTTATCTTCGCGCAGGCGCTCAACCTTTTTGGAAATATTGCTTATATAAATCAGATTGTCATCTGTGAAAATACCGTTTTCGTTTTCCTCTATAGCTTCGGTAATGTCAAGAATCTGCTCATAGTAGTTATGCTGCCTGAGCAGATCTTTTTTTATGGCGAGAAGGTCGGCGGTGAAGGAGTCATCCGCTTTGTTGTCAAACAACAGCTCTTCAAGGTCGGTGAGCTTTGTTACCGTGTCCTCAAGTGTTTTGACATCGCCCGAAATGATTTTGTCAAAAAAGGCGAAAATGATTTTTTCAAGTGTTGCCGAGGCGGCGGGGTAGCGTTTGACCGCCGAGAGAAAACGCTGTTTTATGCTGCCGTCATTGTCAGCTACATCAACAACAAGAAAAAGGTTCTTTTTTGCGTAAAGAGCCACGCAGTCGTCGTGCTTGCGGTCGGGGCTTATTATGCGCAGTTCGGTAAAGGTGTAGGCGTCGTGAATCTCAACACCGGAGCGAAAACCGCCGGCGGCAACACGGCAGCACTCAACCGTTGTTTCCGAAAAGCCCAGTTCCGCGTAGATTTTCTCAAGCTCGTCAACGCTTACATAACCGCAAAAAAGCGAATCCTCATTAAGTGAAAGGGAGCCAATCTCATTTACCGAGTTGCCGTTAAACTCAAAAAACATACAATCACATTCCTTATATTTTCATAAAGCCCGACATCATACATCCGCCCGCGGCGCCCGCCGCGATAACATCGGCAAGGTTTTGCGGGGTTATGCCGCCTATAGCGTAAACGGGAAGGCTTGTTTTTTCGCTGATTTCTTTAACAAAACCGGGGCCTTTGCCTTTAAGACCCTCTTTGCAGGCGGTTTCAAAAACCGTGCCGAGAACAATTCGCGCGGCGCCGGCGCTTTGCGCAAGGTTTACATCATCAAGACTGTGGCATGAAACGCTTATACTGTCAAAGCCGCCGAGCCTGTTTTTACTCTCACGCAGGGCCGGAATTGACAGGTGAATATTTTTGAAGCCGTGTTTCAGGGCAATATCAATGTGAGAGTGAATATAAAACTCAACACCGTTTTTGCCGCAGATTTCGCTCACGCGCAGTGCAAGGGCTTCATATTCGCCGTCGCTCAAATCTTTCTCACGCAGAATAAGGGAGCGGGGACCGAGCGCGCACACTTTTTCAATTTGCTTATAAAAATCCCCTTCGCACAGCAGACGGTTGGTTACCGCGATAAGCTTTGAATAATCAAACATAAATATAGTCGTTTAAAACAGGCTGAAGCCCGCCGCGCCGCATATCGTCATACATTTTCGCGATTGAGCGGCTGTCGTTAATTTCAAACTGTTCGTCGCCGGAGTCCTCATCCTGACTGCCGGTGTATTTTTCCTCATGGTCGCCGATGCCGGTTGAAACGCCGGCGGAAACCTTTGTTGCGCAGATTTTGGCTATGCCGTTGCGGAACTCCGCGCTTTCCCGGCTTGAAACGGTTATGCCCGCGAACGGCAGAAAAATGCGGTAGGCGCAAAGCACCTGGCACAGCTCTTTCTCACCTACATCACGGGGGTTTATTTTCTCATTGTTTATAATCGGGCGAAGCCTCGGGCAGCTTAAACTCAGCTCCGCGTGAGGGTAGCGTCGGTTTAAGTGATAAACATGAAGGGCGGTGGCAAGGGCGTCTTTGCGAAAATCGTCAAGGCCGAGCAGGGCGGAAAATCCCGCGCCCCTCATACCGGCGCGAAGGGCGCGCTCCTGCGCGTCAAATCTGTAAGGCCAAACCCTTTTGTGCCCCATAAGGTGCAAAGTCTCATACCGGTCGGTGTTGTATGTCTCCTGAAAAACGGTTACATAGTCAACGCCGCACCCGTGCAGATATTTGTATTCATCCGTGTTGACCGGGTATATTTCAATGCCTATATTGCGAAAATATTTTTTCGCGATTTTTACCGCCTCGCCGATATATTCAATATCCGAGTATTTTCTGCTTTCGCCCGTGAGCATAAGCACTTCTTCCATACCGGTTTTCGAGATAACCCGCATTTCGTGCTCGATTTCCTCAAAACTCAGCCTCTTGCGGCGTATGTTGTTATAGCAGTTAAAGCCGCAGTAAACGCAGTAGTTCTGGCAGTAGTTGGCAATATAAATCGGAGTGAATATATAAACGGTGTTGCCGAAATGCTCCGCGGTGATTTTTTCCGCCTTTCTCGCCATCTGCTCAAGGTAGGGAGCGGCGGCGGGCGAGAGCAGGGCTTTGAAATCCTCAACCGAGCAGGTATCTTTGCTCAGAGCGAGTTCAACATCGCGCGCTGTGTATGAATTGTAATCATATTCACTTACCGCTTTAAGCACGAGGTCTTTAACATCGGAGTCGATAACCTCCATACCCGGCAGATATTCCATATGGTTTGTGCGGCTTGACGGGTCGGTTTCAAGCGCGTGCTTGCGTTCAAGCGCCGCGGGCGGAAGTTCATTTGAATCTATAAAATAAACACTGTTCTCTTCGTTTACGGGAGTCAAAACAATACACCTCTTTTATCTGAGAAAGCCCGTGAGCGGGTCGGAGGCGCTGCCGCCCCTCGCGAGAACCCTGCCCATACCGGTAACATAAGCCGCGCGCCCCGCCTCAATCGCCTGACGGAAGGCGCCCGCCATAGCGGGAACATCGCCGGCGGTTGCTATGGCTGTGTTTGCCATAACGGCAGCCGCGCCCATCTCCATTGCCTCGCACGCCTGGGAGGGCCTGCCTATGCCCGCGTCAACAATAACCGGCAGGTCAATTTCATCAATCAATATCTGAATAAAATCTTTTGTCGCAAGGCCCTTGTTGCTGCCTATGGGGGCGGCAAGGGGCATAACAGCGGCCGCGCCCGCGCTTTGCAGGTCTCTCGCTATGTTTAAATCCGGGTACATATAGGGCAGAACAACAAAGCCCTCATCCGCGAGGATTTTTGTTGCCTTAACGGTTTCATAATTGTCGGGCAGAAGATATTTTGCGTCGCGCATAATCTCGATTTTCACAAAATCGCCGCAGCCCATAGCCCTGCTCAGCCGCGCAATTCTTACCGCCTCATCCGCGTTTCTCGCTCCGGATGTGTTGGGCAGCAGGGTTACGCCCTCGGGAATGCGGTCGAGTATATTCTCGCTCTGCTGAGTGTTCGCCCTGCGCAGGGCAAGGGTTATAATCTGCGCTCCGCCCTGCTCAACCGCCGCCTTTATAAGGTTTATGTTGTATTTGCCGGAACCTAAAATGAAGCGGCTTGTAAATTTGTGACCGCCTAAAATGAGTTTGTCATCCATAGTGAACCTCACTGTGTTACTTTAATATCAGCTGTATTACCTTGTTTGCCTGGTGACCCGCGCACACAGCCACTCTCGGCGCCATAAGCCCCGTGCCGTCGCCTACATCCGTTGAAAGGTCGCCGCAAACATATAATCTGCCGTTGATTTTTTCTGTTTTAATCTCATTGCTGTCGCCGAAGCCCGCCATTCCGTTGCCCGAAACAACGGTTGCACCGGTTTGGGTAAGAAGCTCGCGCACAAGCATGGCTTTTTGGTCGGGCTTGTCAAACGCCTCGCAAACAATGCCGTAATCACCGAAAAGCGTAGCGACATTTTCGGGGGTGACCCTGACGCACTCGGTTTTTATGTCGAGGTAAGGGTTTATATCGCCGAGAATTGTTTTGATTGCGTCTGTTTTGTTCATACCGAGGTGCGGTATTGTGTAAGCCTGACGGTTGAGATTTGTTGTGTCAACCCTGTCAAAATCGACTAAGAACAGGTGGCCGACTCCGCTTCTCGCGAGCATAACGGCTATGTTTGAGCCCAGACCGCCGAGCCCCGCTATAGCAACGCGGGCGGAGCGCAGCTTTGTTTTGATTTCGGGCGCAAAACGGGCGTCAAAGGCTCTGTCAAGTTCTTCCTTCGCAATCATATCAGCCGCCCCCGACAAAGTTTAAAATCTCAACGGTGTCGCCGTCTTCGAGCACGGTTGTTGAAAGCTCGTCTTTCTTTAAAATAACAAGGTTTTTCTCAACCACAACGCGCTGCGCGTTGTAGCCCGCTTCCTCAATATACTGCATAACGGTTTTGCCCGCCGCGTTTACGCCTTCTCCGTTTACTGTTACCATTTTATCTCCTAAACAAAAGCAGATATGCCGGGGCATATCTGCAAAAATCGCATATATCCCTACGTTGGAATTACCCAAATCAGGTTTCGGGTCGGAGCGGTTTTACTCCCTCTCAGCCGCCTCCGGCAGCTCCCCGTTCAGTTATTATATCTATATTATAGACAAATCGGCGGTTATGTCAAGTGATATTTTCACACGGCGCGGCGGCAGTTAAAATCAGAGGTTATGTCGCTTCGCGCAAGGTTGATTTCCGCACCACCATCACCTTTACCGCTCAACCGGAAAACGCGCCCGCGAATGTGGAGTTTTACTGGTATGTCAACGGCGAAAGGCAAGGTGACAATCAGCAGAGCATAACGCTCGGCGAGGTCAGGGATGACTTTGAGATTCAGGTGCTTATGCGCACGGCGGATAACGATATTTTCGTCTATTCGGAAAAAGAAAAGGTAGAGGTCAAAAAAGGATTTTTTGACAAATTCACAGCGTTTTTCAAGGGCTTGTTCCATATTCTGCCCGTAATCAATCAATAATCCGTTTTTATAAGCCGAAAATCAAATAAAGATAAAAAAACAACGGGGCTGTCGGCGTGTGACAGCCCCGTTTGAATATACGCGGAGTGTTGTGCGTAGATTTTCAAAAAGAAAAAGCGAACAGTTCAACACCCTGTTCGCCTTTTGCCGTTACAGTGTTTTTTTGCCGAGCTGAAGCTTTGCCGCCCTTTTGCTGTTGGGGCAGCCGTAATAATCCATATACCCGAAGGGGTCTCCTCCGCCGCCTTCGTCACGGTGAAAAAGGTTTTTGAACCAGAGTGCTATACGCCTGAAAAAAGCACGCATAATTACATCTCCTTTACGGTGTTATTTGTAAAGCTTCTGTTTAAGCTGCAGCATTTCAGCTTTTTTGCTCGCGGGGCAGCCGTAATACAAAACGGGCGGGAACAATTTCCAGAAAAAATCGATAAAGAAACGCGCGACGGGGTTGTCAACAAAGAGCCAGTAAATGAAATCCATAATCATACCTCCGGTATTATCAGTTTCGCCTGTTTTATTTCAGCGCCGTAATAGGCGCCTATTGTGTTTTGAGCGGGGTTTACGAGCACTCCCGTGTAGGAGCCGTATTTTTTGAGCATACGCCCGTGAATACGGTCGTCGCCCGTGCTGTACTGCAGCTCGCTCTGCGTGGGGTGGCTGTGGATGAAGCCTAAAAATTTCATAGGCTTTTTATTGTCGCACTCGCTTCCGAGAAGCCCCTTGTCGGAACTATTATAATAGTTTTTGTTTATAATTGCAAGCTCGCTTTCAACCGTTTTAATAATTCTGCCGCTGAAAATCGCGTTGTCTTCGGCTCTGTACGCTCCGTCACAGGGTATAACATAGCGCACAACACCGGTTTTGCCGTATTCAAAACCTATAAGCGCCATCTGCTGCTCATACATGGAGAGCGGATTATTTTCGCCCATGTGAAAATACTGCTTTATTGAGCGGTAGGCGTCGGGCTCGATTATAAGCTCGTCGGCATCTTCGTCATCGCCCGAAATCTCATAGAATTTTGTGCCGGGGTAACGGGCGAACAGGGCATCTTTATATGCCTGCGCGCCGGGATTTTTAAGATTGTCGCGGTAGCAGAAGAGAGGCTCGCCCGCGTCAAAATCCATTGTGTGAACGGAGTCGCCCTTGCACTTTTCTTTATATTCGCAGTCTTCGCACTTTTGCGGCAGAGGTCTGTTCCTGAAAAACTCAAAGCCGTTTTTCCACACCTCGCTCAGGCTGTCTTTAAGAATGTTGCCCTGTATGAATTCGGGGCGGTGCGGAACATTCGGGCAGACGAAAATGTCGCCGTTTACGAGAATTGACGCCCCGTAAATGCCGGTAAAGCACATAAACCGCCTGCGTTCGAGCAGACCGCCGAGAAAATGCGGGCAGCCCCAAATGATTTTTGTGTTGCGCGGGTTCGCGTTTATTTTGTTCGCAAGCCCGGTGAGGTACAAAATCTCCTCGCGGTTTAAAAGAAGGTCGGTATTGTCAAGCGCCCTGCCGATAGGGTCCATAAAACTCACCCTGATTGAATTGAGCCCTATGGGGTTGAGAATTTCGTAAAGCTCCTCAAACTCATAAACATTGCGTTTGTTGGCGGTGAAGGTTACCTGAAGGTGGTCGAGAAACGCCGCCGCCTTAAGTTTTTTGAGCGCCTCGATTATTTTATCATAGCTGCCGGGCAGGTGGCGCAGGGAATCGTGCGTTTCACGCAGGCCGTCAAGGCTTACGGTGATTGTTTTCATCCCGCTCGCCTTCATTTTTTCAATTACGCTGTCGGTAATGAGCGAGCCGTTTGACACCATTCCCCAGTCAAAGCCCATAGCGGTTATCTCCGTCATAATCTCAAACAGGTCTTTTCTCAAAAGCGGCTCGCCGCCCGAAATGTTTATCATGGTGTAGGTGCCGATATTCTCTTTGAGGTCGCGCATGGCGGATAAAATCTGCTCTTTTGTCAGCAGTTCTTCGCTGTTAATGTCGCATCTGGAGCCGCACTGGTCGCAGGCGGCGTTGCATTTTTTGGTTATTTCAATGAGCAGAGTGTAAAGCGGATATTTTTCTTTCATTTTATCTCTCCCGCCGGTGTTACGGCTTAAAAGTATATCCGATTATAGCATAATATATTGTATGTGTCAAAACAGCGAAAAGAGTTTTCAATTGCGCTCATATACAAAAACCCCCTGCCGCGAAAAACAGCAGGGGGCAATTTTTATTGTTGATTGCAGTTACGGCTGTTGGGGCGTTTAATCAAGGATTTCGCCCGTTGTGCCGGGTGCGGGAACAACGGCGTTTGACTCATCTGTGTCAATGTGCATCGCAAGGGCGAATTTGGGGCTCACTCTTACAACAACATCGTCAAAAATAAGCGAACGGCCGCCGGCGGAGTCGATTTTAACCTTGACAATCTGCTTATCTTCAAGGCCGTATTTCTCCGCGTCTTCGGGGGTGGCGTGAATGTGCCTTTTTGCCGCTATAACGCCGCAGTCAAGCTCAACCTCGCCCTTGGGGCCAACGAGCTTGCAGGGGCCGCTGCCCTCTATGTCGCCGCTCTCGCGCACGGGTGCGGTAACTCCGATTGAACGCGCGTCGGTGAGCGAAAGCTCAACCTGGCAGGCGGGGCGGATGGGGCCTAAAATCGAAACGGCGGGGAACTGACCCTTGCTGCCCACAACGGCCACTCTCTCTTCACAGGCGAACTGCCCGGGCTGGGAGAGGTCTTTCTTTTTTGTTAATTCATAGCCTTCGCCGAAAAGGATGTCAAGCGCCTCACGGGTAACGTGAACATGGCGCGCGGATGTTTCAATAAGAACTTCTTTTTTCATTTTGTGCGGGTTTCTCCTTATCAGTATTTAATTGACCACGAATCGGAGGTGAGGAAGGGAAGGATTGCGCCCGCTTTATCAAAGTTTATGGTCCAGTAAAGGTCATAGTCCGCGGTAAGAACGTGACCCGTCTCTTTATCAACAACGATTACGGCTTTTGATGAGGGGTAGTTCATTGTGGCTGTGCCTACCATACTTGCTGCCACGCCGGGGATGTTGTCATTGACAACGCCGGGAAGAACAACGTTGAAAGCCTTGGGAGCGTGCCCCTGACCGTGCTGAATGTTTGCGGATTTGCCGTCTGCGACGGTAATGATTGTAATTGTGTATTTGCCGTCCGCTTCGGTGCAGGTGGCGGTCTTTACATCGGCTGCCGTGAGCTTGGATGCCCAGCTTTCGTTTTCAACGGGATAGGTGTTCTTTATTGCGCTGCCTGTGAAGGTCTCGGAGCCCTTGCTGTTCTTTGAGAGCTGGTCGCCGAGGAATTTGTCCGCGCCGCCCAAAATGCGGAGAATGCCGCTCAGAGCGGAGGGAAGGGTGGTTGAGCCCGCGAGTGAAATTTTGGAATAGTTGCGTGTAGCGGATTTTGCGTCTGTTTTGACTTTGTTTACCGCGGTGTTGAAATACTCAACAATTTCCTCTTTGGTTTCGGGCTTCTTTTCGGCCTCTGTTGTTTCTTCTTCGGTTTCTGTTTCGGTCTCTTCGGCAGTGGTGGTCTCAGCCGCCGTTGTTGCTTCTGCCGCTTCGGTGCTCTCTTCGGGGGCTTCGGTGCTGTCTTCTTCCGACACAGCGGCGGTTACAACATCCGAGGTGAGGTTTTCATCTTCTGTTTCGGCGCCGCAGGCTGCCATGCAGAGTACCATTGACAGAGCAAGAAGTAAAGCAAAAATCTTTTTCATTATTTTTTCCTCCTGATTTTACGGGTTTGTTTCGGCGAAAACCCGCCTTATACCCGATTGTAAATAAGTATAAATGATATTTTTATAAAATTCAAGTGCAATGTATATTTTTAATAAGAAACATTTTCGCCGGAAAGCGGCCGTAAAAAAATATTTTTCGCGAAAACACCGTTTTTTACCCCGGAAAGGGTAAGAAAAATGCCGTTTCAGACTATATATGAAAGGGTAAATTTATAAAGCGCCGCTCAGCAGGAAAAGCCGCCGTGACCGTTGAATGAAAATCCGACAACGGTTAAACCGTCATCGGATGAACCGTCATCGGACGAACCGTCTGCGGAAAATCAGCCTCAAATAAAAACTAAACAATAAAAAACTAAACAAATAAATACTAAACAATAAAAGACAGTTCTTACGAACTGTTCG
>ONON01000103.1 GCA_900319455.1 uncultured Eubacteriales bacterium | reverse complement strand
TGGCAAATCATTTTTTTACATCCGAATCAGTGACCTGCGGTCATCCCGATAAAATCTGCGACCAGATTTCCGACGCGGTTCTTGACGCAATTCTTGAGCAAGATCCGACGGGCAGAGTTGCCTGTGAAACCTGCTGCACGACAGGTATGGTGCTTGTTATGGGTGAAATATCGACAAAAGCGAATGTGGATATTCCCGCTATAGCGCGCAAGGTAATTTGCGATATAGGCTATGACAGCTCCGAAAAGGGCTTTGACGGCAACACCTGTGCCGTTCTGACCGCGCTTGACAAGCAATCCGGCGATATAGCGATGGGTGTTGACCGACTGGGAGCAGGTGACCAGGGTATGATGTTCGGCTATGCCTGCAATGAAACTCCCGAGCTTATGCCGCTGCCCATTTCACTTGCTCACAAGCTTTGCTCAAAGCTCACAGAGGTTCGTGAAAACGGAACATTGCCGTATCTTCGCCCTGACGGAAAAAGTCAGGTAACGGTTGAATATGATGAGAACAACAGACCCGTTCGCGTTGATACCGTTGTTATTTCATCGCAGCACAGCGCCGATGTTGAGCTCGAGCAGATAAGAAAAGATATTATTGAAAAGGTTATAAAAACCACAATTCCCGCCGGACTTCTTGATGACGCTACGGTATTTCACATCAACCCCACCGGCAGGTTTGTAACAGGCGGCCCCAACGGCGACAGCGGACTTACCGGCAGAAAAATCATTGTTGACACTTACGGCGGATACTCACGCCACGGCGGCGGAGCTTTCAGCGGTAAGGACCCGACAAAGGTTGACAGAAGCGCCGCTTACGCAGCGAGATATGTTGCGAAAAACATTGTCGCGGCAGGGCTTGCCGACAGATGTGAAATTCAGGTAGCTTACGCGATAGGAGTTGAAGAACCTGTTTCGGTATTTGCCGAAACCTTCGGCACGGGTAAAATTGCAGACACCGATATTGCAAAAATTGTTAAAAAGGTTTTTGACCTTCGCCCCGCTTCGATTATTGAAAAACTTGACCTTCGCAAGCCGGGTTACAGACGCGTTGCCGCCCTTGGCCACATGGGCAGAACAGACCTCAATGTCACTTGGGAAAAGACGGATATGGCCGACGCGTTGAGAAAAGAAGCAAAAATCTGAGAGGTGATTATATGAAGCTGTCACTTGTTGTTCCCTGCTTTAATGAGGAGGGAAGCATCGCTCCTTTTTACAAGGCTGTTTCCGACACATTCGGCGGCCATGATTTTGATTATGAAATAGTGTTTGTGAATGACGGCAGTACAGACGGCACCCTTCAGGTTCTCAAAAAGCTTATAGCGGGTCCCGTTCCCGTAAGGATAATCTCTTTTTCAAGGAATTTCGGCAAAGAGGCGGCTATGCTCGCGGGACTTGAAAACGCCGACGGCGAATATGTTACAATTATTGACGCCGATTTACAGCAGCACCCCTCGGTAGTGCTTGATATGATTGAACGCCTTGATGTCAACCCTGACATTGACTGCGTTGCCGCTTACCAAAGCAAACGCGATGAAGACGCGAAAATGTCTTTTTTCAAAAGCGGTTTTTATAAAACCATCAACCTTATTACAGACACGGAATTTGTAAGCGGAGCAAGCGACTTTCGCACATTCCGCAGACCTATGGTTGACTCCATAGTGGAAATGAAGGAATATTTCCGTTTTTCAAAAGGTATTTTTTCATGGGTTGGCTTTAACACGGAATATATCCCCTACACCGTAAATGAGCGTGTAAGCGGCAAATCAAAATGGTCTTTTGTCAAGCTTTTCAAATATGCCCTTGACGGCATTGAAGCATTCACCACAAGGCCTTTGAGGATTCCGTTCTGGCTGGGAATACTGTTTATCATCATTTCCCTTCCGCTTTTCATAGCCGCTTTAGCAACGGACAGAAGCGTAACCGCAGCTGTTGTTTATTTTGTGGGCGGAACTGTTCTTGTATGTTTGGGCATTCTCGGCGAATATCTTGCGAAAATTTATATTCAGGGCAAGAACAGACCGGTTTATATAATTAAAGAAAACATAAGCAACCGCTGAAAGAGGTAATAAATGGTTAAATTGCTCTCTGTTCTAATCTCATTTCTGCTGTTTTACACCGAGGCGTTTGTTACACCGTACTCCTATAAAGATAAAGATAATCTGAAGCTCAGCGCCGTTATTCTTTCCGATATGCACACCGAGTCAAACAGCAACTCACGGTTTTTGAAAATCGGTTACACATTGGAGGGCGTTTATTCGGGAGGCAACTCACCCGATGTTATCGCTTTTGCCGGTGATAACACCATGAACGGTCAGGGCATTGAGTGGCTTGATTTTTACGGTCTGGTGAACCGCTACCGCAAAAAAAGCAATGTACTCGTCGCGTTCGGCAACCACGATTTCGGCAACACCGATGACGAAAATCAATATAAAAAGCTCTCAAAAAGAGCGATAGACAGTTACAATTATTACTGTCAAAAAAACATTGACAGGGTTTATTACGCCGAGGATTATCCCGATGTGAGATTTATCATTTTAGGTTCCGAAAACAACGCGGAAAATACTGTTCAGGTTATTTCCGGCGCGCAGATTGAATGGCTTGAAAAACAGCTCGGGGAATGCGCCGCGGAAAAGAAGCCCGCGGTTGTAATCAACCATAATCTGATATACGCGACAACGGGCAGGCAATCCTATTTCGGGTTTAACCTTACAAACAACAACGACCGTCTTCAAAAGGCGCTTACGGATTGCGGAACAGCGGTTGTTTATGTATGCGGCCATTCGCATTTCGGCATATCCGACGGCACGGTATATTCCGACGGCAATGTTACCTACATAAATCTCCCGTCCGCGGGCAATGACGGCAACTATGACGCCGATGAGGAACACGGCTCGCACGGTATAGGAATGCTGCTTGAGGTTTATGACGGCAGATTTGAAATAACTTTCCGCAATTTTTCAAAGGGCAGGAATATTGACGGATATGAACTGACGATTGAAACAGAATAAAGGCAACAAGCAACGCTCCCCGTTCACTGAAACAGGGAGCGTTTTCGCATTGAGTTTTTAATCACATTCTGCCTTTTATAAACCTTGACAGCGGTTTATAAATAAAAATACATATTACCGCGTCGGCAATTCCTTTAAAAAACGTGAAAGGCACATTGAAAATCAGCAGGCAGTTAAAAAGTGAGTTTGATGTGGGAACACTCGCCGCCGCGGGCAGAATATCGCTGTACATTTTTATAATCGCGTCAAGAGGCAGCCCGAAGAATTTTACATAGGCGGGGTAAACGGCAAAGTAGTTGACAGGCAGGCTGAGCACACCCATAACAAGCGCGCCGATAAAGCAGGCTGCAATTGCGGATTTTTTGCTTTTGCCTTTTTTATAAATCAGACCAGCCGTGAGGCAGAACGCAGAACCGAGCAGAAAGTTGCTCATTTCACCGACGAACGCGCTCGATGTGCCTTTTATAAGGATATGCAGAATATTTTTAATGAGTTCAACAACAACGCCGTACAGAGGGCCGAAGGCGAACGAGCCAAAAAGCGCGGGCAAATCGGAAATATCAAATTTAATGAAAGCGGGAATAACAGGAATTGAAAACTCCACAAACATAAGCGCGAACGCAACCGCCGAGAGCATTGCGGTCAATGTGGTTTTGTAAATGCCTTTCTGGGTTTTTGTCAATTTAAACACCTCCGAAAAAATAAGCCCTGACCGCGCATTGCAGTCAGGGCGTTAACGCAAAAACAATACTCTTTCATCCGGACTTTACCGTCGGTTACGGAATTTCACCGTATCAGCCGCAAAACACGGCTCGCGGACTTTACCGCCGGTGGGGAATTTCACCCCGCCCTGAGTGTTTTTCTTTATTATATACTTTTCAGGCTGTTTGTCAATACAATAACGGATAATTAAGATTTCGTTAACAGTTACGGTTTTATTTCAACTGTGGGGAGCAAGCCGAACAGGCCTTTGAAGAAGGCGATAAGTTTATCAAAGAAGCCCTGCTTTACTTTGATTTCAACATTCGCCGTCAGGTCTTTGCCGTTTGAATCCTTTTGAACAGTGTTTTTGCCGTCAACAACCTTGACGGTGTATGTTGTGTCGGCTTTGAGTTCAGCCGGCTTATTGTTACTGTCTTTGGGCGTGTAACTCACTTTATCTTTTGTGCCTTTTTCAAGGAGCGTGTTGCCGCTGTATATAGCGAGAAAATATCCGTCGGGAACGCCGCTCGCCGTTGCAGTGATGTTGACTTTTGAGCGGTAGTCAACGGTTGTTGAGGATTTCGCGTTGAGTTTGGCGGAAGCGGTGGGGTTGGAGGGATTGATGGGGTTAGTGGGTAACTTCGTTCCTACTTTTACCCTTGTGTCAGTTTCATCACATCGGTCACATTTGGCTGTTTCTGTTCCGTCGGCTTCTGTTGTTGCATCATTGTTGTATACATAGTTGGCAAAACTGTGACCAAGAGCGTCAACATAGTTAGCTTCATAATAATCTCCGCAACTACAGGTATGTGCAGTATATCCGCGCGACACACAATTTGGTGATTCTATATCTATTGAATATGAATGAACGTGTAGTTTTGTGCCTTCTACAATCCTGGTGTCGGTTTCATCACAACGATCGCATTTTGCTGTCTCCGTTCCGTCTTTTTCGGTCGTTGCATCATCGTTATAAATGTAGTTTGTAAAACTATGACCAAGCGGATTTACATAATTATCAATATATTTTTTTCCACAACTGCATGTGTGAATTGTAAATCCTTGTTCAGAACAAGTCGGAGAATTTACGAAAGAGGTGTAAATATGTTCGGACGGATCAACAAACACAGTTTCTCTGCTAACAGTTTCTCCACAACTCTCACAAATTATGACATTATCATAGCTTCCGCTTGATGTACAAGTCGGTTCGATTACATTGTCAATGGTTGAATATGTCTCTAAATGTGGGCACTCATATTTTTCCCATATTGCATAAAGTGTAATATCTCCAGTTGGCTTGTAAGTTGAACCTACATCATAATTTATTCCGTAGCCATTTGCCTGTGTGTTCCAACCTGATAATACATATCCTTCGCGATTCAACTCTGGCAGAACAATTCCTAAATCGGTCGGGACTTGATTGCCGATTGTATCAAAAGTGTTGTAATTAGAGTTTAACATGACTGAATGGGTTGTGTATACAGTAAATCGTTGCCAATTATTAGGGCTGCTTGTCATCTCTTCCGGCGTTATAGATATTGCTGTAATAATGTATTCTCCAGGCTCATCAATTGTTAATTGTTTTGTCATCGAATTGTTAATCTCAAACACTATTGTTTCAACTGGAGACGAATCTGTTTTATATGCTTCAAGCCAATAGTTACTTATGCTTGCATTAGTGACACGCTCCCATGTGAATGTAATAGTTTCACCGACTTCATAACGTGTTTTGCTAATATGAGTAACAGGTGCATCAACACCGTTCTTCCACTCAGGATACAGGTTAACTGTTGCATTTCCATTTGATAAGTCCTTACCTAATGCCTGTGCTAAATCCTGACCTGAAGAGAATTCAGCTAATTCACTAACGCTTAATCCTGAACCATCAGGTTTTGTATTCCAATTTTTGGTGCAAGTATATCCTGTTCTTCCCAAATAAGTGGCACTTGTATTAATAGAATAATCATGTAAGCCGTATTGATATGAATCTGCATAATTAAATGTTGATGTTCGAACTAAAACATTCTTTTCAGCACCAACAGCATTAAGAGGATTCGAAAACGATTTATCAGCATAATTGCTGTAATAATTTACTGTAAGCTTGTTTTGATTCCATTCTGGATAAACATTAACTGTTGCGTTTCCTTGAGAAATATCTTTTCCCAAAGCTTGAGCTAATGCTTGTCCAGTTGTAAATGCTGTATCTTCATTTACACTATAACCACTTCCATCGGTTTTAGTATTCCAATTACCAGTTGATGTATAACCAGTTCTACCAAGATACGCGCCGGAATTTGAGGTTGAATAATTCCACAATCCACTAGGATAACTGGATCCATAGTAAACTGTAGTTGTTTTTATAACAACATTTTTATCTGCTCCAACTGTATTTAATACTCCGCTTGCCGATTTATCCGCATAATTACTATAAAAATTGATAGTAAGAGTAAATGTAGGGTCATTTATCGTAACTAAAGAGCGGTCACTCCATATCTGATTACCTTCAACAATTGCAACAGCATAAATTGAAAACTGCCCTTTTGGCAACACCAATGAATAAGGCGAGTTAACAGCACCAATAACTTTATATCTAGTTCCGTCAGAGTAATAAATATGAATATCATGTTGTGATGCCATTGAGTTTTTTGTAAATGAAATCTTTGTGTTTGTAGTGCTTGTTCCAGTAGTCACCGTAACAACTGGTTTAGCGGTACAAGATGAGCAGGATGACAAGTAAGTTGTTTCACTCGTATTATACGTTTCTCCGCATACAGTACATTTATAGCATTTATAATGGGGATGAGCGGCCCAATAATACTGATATGCTCCTTTTTGATGAGTATGTGAACTACAGGTTGAACACGAAGAAACATATGTAGTTTCAGTAGTATTAAACACTTCACCACATTTGCTGCATTTATAGCATTTATAATGAGGGTGTGCTGCCCAGTAGTATTGGTACTCTCCTTTAGTATGAGTGGTGCATGGAGTGGAGGAAACATTCATACTAACTGAATAAATAGATAGTTTAGATGCCGCACATTTGTTTTTACAATCGGCATAATATCTTTTATTATTTTTAGCACTATTATGTGCATATACAGTAATATATCCTGAAGAATCTGTTCCGCCCATGATGACGGTATGTGTCCAACCGCACTTAGAGCAAACAGTAAACAAAGGATCTCCAACCTTAACTTTACCATAATTACTTGATGTTTTTGCGATTCTGGCGGGAACAGTATTTCCATTATTATCTGTATAACTGGTTGCCTCGCTTGATAATAGATTTAAAGTTCCGTATCCACCATTGACGAGAGCGTTTTTTACACTTGCAACTCCACTTGCAGATATAGTTACTCCTCCTGCTTTAAGACAGGCTTTAACAAAGTCTTGACAATCGCCAGAATTGTCGTTCCAATGAACTTTTGCATATGTAATAGCTGCATCGGGACTATAGCCTGCCGCACTTGCCATAATTTTTCCGCTTGTTGCATATGTGCCAAGAAGCATAATCAAGCAAAGCAGTATTGACAATAACCTTTTTCCTGTTTTCATTAGTTTTATCCTTTCTTTACCGCGTGATACACAGTATTTGACAATATAGATGATAGATGTTAGATATTTTGAATTTGGAAAACTCTTTTCTGTCATTCCGAGCGAGAAACAAGGTTTTGAGTGTGGGAATCCGTTTTTACTTTAACAAAGATTATTAATTGCGTGTAGGAGCGGATTGCCACGGCAGTGTGTGCACTGCCTCGCAATGATATTAAAGGTGAGTTTTTTGTTGATTTTTTCGGCGGCATTAGGAATGCCGCCCTGCGGGGTTGTATCGTAAATTTGCATTATTTTTTGCGGGCGATTGATAATCGCCCCTACCGCGGAAAAGGTTAATTTTTGTGTGGTTTTGCCGTTTTCGGCGGCATTAGGAATGCCGCCCTACAGAGTTGGTGGAGATTTTTTTCGGCGGCATTGGAGAATGCCGCCCTACGGGGTAATATCGCGAAATTGCGGTATTTTTTGCGGGTGCGAATATATTTGTGCCAAAAATAACCGCTAGTATCAACTTATATA
>ONON01000104.1 GCA_900319455.1 uncultured Eubacteriales bacterium | reverse complement strand
GGGGAACATACTCTGTCTGTTAACTCGCAAGGATGAACATTCAGCGTTTTTACAGCCTGTGCACTTCCCAAAACAGTCTGAACGGCAATTTTAAGCGCGTCATTTTTACTGAGACCGTTTTTTACTCCTGCAAAAGCGAGATCGTTAATAAATTCATAAACAAATGCAGGTGCGGAACCCGCAAGAGCGGTAAATACCGAAAAAAGCTTTTCGTCAAGCTTCATACAATCTCCGAAGCATAAGCAAAATCGCTCAACAAACGATTTTTGCTCATCAGTTGCGTTACTGTTACAACAAAACGCAGTCATTGCCATTCCTACAGCAGCGTTGATATTTGGCATTATTCTAAAAACAACGCAACTGTTATCAAGGTGTGAATACAATGATGAAACATCAACTCCGGCAACAGTGGAAATAACAAAGCTCGAATAAGGCTTAATCACATCAAGAACTTCAACAACATCTTTAGGCTTAACCGCGACTACAACAGCATCGGCATTTTCAGCTGCTGATTTGCAGTTTTCTGCAACATTAACTCCGTATATGCTGTTTAATCGGGCTGTTTTATTTTTATCAATATCAAATACAAATATGTTTTCAGGTGCTGTCAAACCGGCTTCAACCACACCTTTAAGTATAGCGGAAGCCAGATTGCCGGTTCCGATAAAAGAAATCTTTTTCATTATTCGAGGTTTGAAGCGCAATGTGCGCATTTAACGGCATCAACAGCGATTTCACTCTTGCAATAAGGGCAAACTTTTGTTGTGGGTTCCGTGGGAGCCTCTTCTTTTTTGCTTAATTTTTCGGAAACTTTGTTAATGCTCTTTACAATAATAAATATCACTATTGCCATAATTATGAAATTAATTACAGCACTGATAAAATTACCGTAGTTTAAAGAAGCGGTATCACCGAGCATAACTTTCCATTCGGAAAAATCTTTTCCGCCGGTAATAAGGCTGATAACAGGCATAATTACATCATCCACAAGTGAATTAACAATTGCCTGAAATGCGCCGCCGATAATAACACCGACCGCCAAGTCGAGAACATTGCCTCTCATAATAAAAGTTTTGAATTCTGAAATAATTCCTTTACCTTTTGCCATTTTTAAAATCTCCTTTTTTATATTTTTCTAAATATTAACACATAAAATATTTATAGGTCAATACCTTCATAATCAAATTGCGGAATAAATGTTTTTTCCGCGGATTCAGCTTTTTGAAAATAAATATTTTCAAAACCCAATTCCAATATTTTCTTTTTAACGATTTGATATTCTTTTGAAGTCAGTTTTCTGTTAAGCGGAGGAAACGAAGCCGCATCTGCGCACGGAACATATTGACGCATAATGCTGATTGCCGTTTGTTTGGGAAAATTTTCTGCAACATAAGAAAATATTTTAATTGTTTGAGAAATATTGCCCGGCAATACAAGATGCCTGATAATAAGACCTTTATCTGCAATTCCTTCCTCATTAATGTGGAGATTTCCGACCTGCCTGAACATTTCTTTCACAGCCTTTGCCGCAAATTCAAAATAGTTTTCAGCTCCGGAATATTTTAAAGAAATATTACTGTCATAAAACTTAATATCGGGTAAGTAAATATCAACCAGACCTTCCAGCATCTTCAAAGAATCAACGGTTTCATATCCTGATGAATTCCACACAACAGGAATCGGAGAATTGAATTTTTTAAGCGCTTTGTAAATTTCTGCAGTATAATGCGTGGGCGTAACAAGATTGATGTTGTGGACCCCTGAATAAACAAGATTATCAAAAACATGTATCAAATCATCGATATTTACCGTTCGACCGTTGTTTAAGTGGCTGATTTCATAATTCTGACAAAAAACACATTTCAGTGAACAACCCGTAAAAAAAACAGCACCGCTTCCTTTTGAACCGCTTATGCAGGGCTCTTCCCAGAAATGAGGAGCAGCCCTTGAAATTTTAATTCGGGAATCCAAACCGCAATAACCTTTAGCAATGTCTCTGTCAATATTACACTTTCGTGGACAAACCGAACATTTCAATTTAATCACCGTCTATTATTATAGTTTAAAATTTTAATTAATCAATAGCAAACTGTTGATTTTAATAAACGATTGTGTTAAAATCAAATAGTTTTTACAGGAGGTATATATATGGCGTCCGATATGCTTCAAAAAATTTTAGATGCAGAAAATAAATGCAATTCTGAAATTGAAAAAGCTCAAACAGAAGCTGACAGAATACTCAATTCAGCAAAAGAAGAGTGTGATAAAATAACTGCCGATATACTTGCCAAGGCCGAATCGGAAGCAAACGCATACTTAAAGTCTGCTCAAATCGAAGCCGATAAAAGCAAAACAGAAGCTGAAATTGAATGTGAAAAAACAATTAACACTATCAAAGAAAACGCAATGCCTAAATTCAACGAAGCAGTTGATTGCGTAATTAAAACTATTATTTCAATCTGAATGTTTCAAACGATGATAAGGAGGTGAAACTTTGGCAAAACAAAATATTAAAAAAATAGAGATACTGGCCTCCATAAATGATGTAAAAGAAATTGTTGACCTTGTTCAAAGAAAAGGAATAATTGAACTTTCGGATATTCCGGACGACAATCTTGTTGACAAACTCTCAACCTCTCAAAGCTTCGGCTTTTACGAAAAATATCTTAACGAAGTAAAGAACGCGTTAAAAACACTTGACAAATACTGCCCGAAATCAAAAGGATTACTCGAATCAATAATTCCGCAAAAAGATAACATTTCATTAGCCGAATACCTCAAAAACGCTGATAAAGCCAATGCTTATCTCGGATACTGTTATGATATTAACGCGGCGGAAAAACAAATTGAAGAATCAGCAACATCCATTGCAAGATGCGAACTTGTTCTTGAAAATATTGAACCTTGGCTTGATTTGGATATTCCAATGAAATATTCCGGCTCAAAAACAACATCTGTCTTTATAGGAACTCTGCCCGAAAACTATTCCTCAGAAACGCTTAAAACAGCTTTGCTGCCGTATCTCGGTGATGAAGACCGTTATGAGTGCGAAATCATTTCTTCTTCCGGAAAGCAGACTTATGTTTTTGTAATTTGCCATAATGAATGTAAACAACTTGTATATGATGCCTTGCGAGCAATAGGTTTTGCATACCCGTCAGACCCCACAAAGCATCCTCCCCGTGTCAGGTATGAGCGATACAATAAACAAATATCGGATTTAAAAGATAAAAGTGATAAAGCGCTTGAAACCATTAAAGACTGTGCAAAATACCGGCGCGATATTGAATTTGCCTATGATTATTTTTCACTGTATAAAGAAAAATATTCCGCAATAAGCAAACTTGCCGTAACGGAAAACATCTTCATTCTCAATGGATATATTACAGAAGAAAACGCAAAAAGAATTTCAGATGAACTTGAAAAAAAATACACTGTTGCCATCAATATCACAGACCCGGATGAAAATGAGGATGTTCCTGTTGAATTAAAAAACAACTCTTTCAACGGGGCCGTAGAAGGTATTACAAATATGTACTCCCCTCCCGGGAAAAATGATATTGATCCGAATCCGGTTATGGCGTTTTTTTACTATGCCCTTTTCGGAATAATGCTTTCCGATGCGGGTTATGGTTTGCTGATGGTAATCGGAACGGCAATCGCGAAATCCAAAATGAAACTTGAAGGCGCAATGAAGAAAACGGTGGATATGTACTTTTATTGCGGAATTGCGACTGTTTTCTGGGGTGCCCTTTTCGGGAGCTGGTTCGGCGATATATTTGAAGTTGTTGCAAAAAACTTTTTCGGAGTTGCCGACTTAGGCGCAAAAATAAATGACACTTTGGGATTTACGCTTTTCAGAAGCGGAATAGCACTTTGGTTTCAACCGGTACAGGATCCAATGAGGCTTATGCGATACTCTTTTTTGTTTGGAATTATTCATTTATTCGCCGGATTGTTTGCGTCGTTTTACAAAATGTGGAAAGCAAATAACAAAATCGGCGCAATATGCGATGTCATTCCCGTTTTTCTTCTAATAACCGGAATTTGCCCTGTCGGTGCCGGTATATTAAGTGTGAATGTGCCGTCTCAGTTGAAAAACGCAGGTTTAATTATGGCGGCAGCCGGTGCTGTTTTGATTGTTCTTACCGCAGGCAGAGACTCAAAGAATATTGTCGGCAAACTCGGGCTCGGTTTGTACGGGCTGTATAACACGGCGTCCGGTTGGATGAGCGATATACTTTCTTATTCAAGGTTGCTTGCTCTCGGTCTTTGTACAGGTGTTATTGCTTCTGTTGTCAATACAATGGGCACAATACCTCAAAATACAGTTGCAAAAGCCTGTCTCCTTGTTCCTGTTTTTATTTTCGGCCATGTTGTCAATATGGCAATTAATTTGATAGGAACCTATGTTCACACAAACAGGCTTCAATATGTAGAATTCTTTTCAAAATTTTATGAGGGCGGCGGAAGATCGTTTACACCGCTCAAAACAAATACAAAATATTTCAATATCAAGGAGGACTAAATCTTATGAATCTTACAATGGGTGCTTTATTAGCGATTTTAGGCGGTGTTATTGCCGCAATAATGGGCGGAGTCGGCTCCGCCATCGGAGTAGGAACCGTCGGTCAGGCTGCTGCCGGCGTTGTTTCGGAAGACCCTTCAAAATTCGGTAAAGTTCTTATTCTTCAGATCCTTCCCGGTACTCAGGGTCTTTACGGTTTTCTTGTTGCTTTCCTTCTTCTTGTTCAAATCGGCGTTATGAGCGGTGAAATAATCGGTGGCGATACCGGTTTGACCGTTTCACAGGGGCTTATGTATTTTGCAGCTTGTATGCCTATGGCTGTCGGCGGTCTTATATCCGCAATGTATCAAGGCAAGGCAGCTGTAGCCGGTGTTGGAATTGTTGCCAAAAAGCCCGAAGAAAGCGGTAAGGCCATTATTTTCGCTGCTATGGTTGAAACATACGCGGTTCTTGCTCTTCTTATCTCCATCCTTTCAATTTTCAGCATTACCTCAATTATTACAGGTTAAGAGGACTATGACAATGACAGGTCTTGAAAAAATCATTAATAAAATAGATTCAGACAACACTGTCAGATGTGAACAGATTATTTCTTCGGCTGAAAAAAAGGCAGAGGCTCTTAAACTAAGTGCCAAAGCAGACGCGGAGAAAAAGGCCGGCGAAATAATCAATGCCGCTAATGAAAAAAAGCAGAAGATTATGTCTGTTCAGAAATCGGGAAATGAACAGCTTAAAAAACAGATGATTCTTAACGCAAAAATTGATTTGATTAACTCTGTTATTAATGCTTCTTCAAAAAAACTCGACAGTTTTTCAGACAGTGATTATTTTGAATTTCTGCTGAAACTTATCAGCAAGTATGCTGTTGAAGGCGAGTGTGTTTTTCTTGCAAATTCCGAAGATAATGCCCGTATGCCTGATAGTTTCAGATCTTCCGCTGCGGCTGTCGCCGAAAAAAAAGGTGCTCGTATCAGTTTTACGGATGAAAGCATTAATATAAAAAACGGGTTTATACTTCGTTACGGGTTAATTGAAATCAACTGTTCTTTTGATTCAATAATAGATGAAAACCGTGAAGATTTGAAGGAAAAAGTTAATTCTATACTTTTTTAAGGGGCGAGAGTAGATTTGAATAATACTAAATATACTTATGCTGTCGCTCGAATAAGAGCAAACGAAACCGGGCTTTTAACTGACACTGATTATGATATGCTGATAAACGCCTCTGATAAAGAATCCGTTATCAGAATTCTTAATGATAAAGGCTGGAATATAAACGCGAAACATATTTATAAATCGCTTGAAGATGAATTATCAAAAGTCTGGGATCTTATTTCAGAAAGTGTGCCCGATATTACACTTTTAAATTCACTGATTACCGAAAACGATTTTTTTAATTTAAAAGCTGCACTGAAAGCAAATTTTTCAAATCTTCCGATTGATAATTATTACATTAAACCATGCACATTTGACACAACTGCTTTAACTTACGCTGTAACTCATAACGAGTTTAAAGACATTCCGGAGCATATTCGTTATACAGCGAAAAAAGCATATAACTCTTATGCCGAAAACAGCAGCGGCCAGGATTCTGAAATAATTATTGACAGAGCTTGCCTTGAAACATGTGTTTCGTTTTCTGAAAAGTCAGGCAGTGAACTTTTGAAAAAAATAATGATTATCAAATGCGTTCAGGCAAATATCAAAACCGCAAAAAGATGTTTATTAAGGGGTAAAAGCGTAGATTTCACAAAAGAAGCTCTTGCAGTATGCCCCGGAATAGACAATGATGAATTAATTGAAACTGTAAATGATGATGAAAAACTAATTCAGTTTATTTCAAAAACTCCGTTTTCTTATATGAAAAATGCGGTTACGGAAAGCTTTACCGAATTTGAAAATTTTTGTTATGATTATTCTGTTAATCTCACAAAAGCTTCCAAGTGGGATATTGACGGCCCCGATCCTGTTGTATCATACTGGATTATAAAATCAAATGAAATTCGTAACGCTCGCGTCATACTTTCCGCAAAGGCAAATGACTTAACAGTTGAAAATTTAAGGAAGAGAGTGAGAGGAATAAATGTATAAAATTGCAGCTATGGGCGATAAAGACAGCATTTACGGTTTTGCCTCCCTGGGTGTTCACATTTTTCCGTATGATGATACCGACGATCCTTCCGATGCTGCGCATACGCTCAGAAAGCTCAGCGAAAGCGGTTACGGTGTTATATATATTACAGAAAAACTTGCTTCTCTGATTCAAACGGAAATTGACAAACTTTCTTTCCGACCGCTTCCGGCTGTGGTACTTATACCCGGCGTTAACGGAAACACCGGCGCAGGTATTCTTAATGTAAGCAAAAGTGTTGAAAAAGCGGTTGGTTCAGACATACTTTCAGAATAAATTGAAAGGGTAAGAATATTAAATGAGTACAGGTACAATTACCAAAATAGCAGGACCTCTTGTTGTCGCATCCGGTATGCGTGACGCTAATATGTTTGATGTTGTTAGGGTCAGCAACTCAAGACTTATCGGTGAAATTATTGAAATGCACGGCGACAGAGCGTCAATTCAGGTTTATGAAGAAACTTCCGGTCTAGGTACGGGTGAACCCGTGCAATCCACAAATGAACCTTTAAGCGTTGAGTTAGGGCCGGGTCTTATACAGGGAATATATGACGGTATTCAGCGTCCGCTTAATGTTATCAGAGATATTGCGGGCAATAATCTGACAAGAGGAATAGAAGTTCCCGCTCTTAATCGCGAAACTGTCTGGCATTTTACACCAACTGTAAAACCGGGTGATAAGGTTGTTGCCGGAGATATTCTCGGTACCGTGCAGGAAACTGATATTGTTCTTCATAAAATAATGGTTCCGCCCGCAGTCAACGGAACAGTTGACAGTATTGCCGAAGGCGATTACAAAATAACAGACAAGGTCGGTGTAATTAAAACCGATAAAGGCGATTACAATTTTACGCTTATGCAGAAATGGCCTGTCAGAAAAGGCAGACCTTATGCCAAAAAACTTTCACCTAACACTCCCCTGATTACCGGTCAGCGTGTTATTGACACTCTGTTCCCGATAGCTAAGGGCGGAGTTGCCGCTATTCCGGGACCGTTTGGCAGCGGTAAAACCGTTACACAGCATCAGC
>ONON01000108.1 GCA_900319455.1 uncultured Eubacteriales bacterium | reverse complement strand
TAACGCGTATTTTGGCGTTGATAGTATCACGAGAGGTAAGCGTGCTGTCAAGTTCAAGCTCGCCTATAATGTTACGAAGGGTAGTGGCGGCAAGGTTCTCAATGGCGGAAATGGGGTTTTCAACACCGTACGCATAAAGTTTAGGGTCGGTTATCTGGTAGAAAACAACCGTATCAATCTGCATGGTAACATTATCTTTTGTAATAACGGGCTGAGGCGGAAAATCGGCGACTTTCTCTTTGAGTGAAACTTTTTTTGCAATCTTTTCAATAAACGGGATTTTAACATGAAGGCCTGTGTCCCATGTTGTGCTGTATGTGCCGAGGCGCTCAATAACATAGGCGGTTGACTGTGAAACAATCTGAATGTTTGAGATAATTACGGCAACAACAATAACTGCAAGAACAATAAAAATAATGATTCCCGGCATAATATTTCTCCTTTTTAATAATTATTTTAAATTTAATTTGAATATAAACCTGTTATTTCGGAAGGCAGACTTACAATAAGCTTAACGCCTTCTATCTTGTCAACCTTTACCTGCGTGCCTTCGGGAATAATACTGCCGTCGGCTGACCGGGCGGTCCAGACTTTTCCGTCAGTTTTTGCCATTCCGCTTCCGTCAATATTGTTGATGGTTTCGGTAACTATTGCGGTATTACCTATACATCGGTCGGCATTGAGACGGGCTTCTTTTGTGTTTGTGATTTTGCGAACAAGAGGCCTCGTTGCGATAAGGGCAATGATTGAAACAACAACAAACACAACAACCTGTAAAGCAATGGGGCCGTGAGCCAGTGCGGTAGCAAGCGCCGCTAACGCTCCGATGGCAAACCAGATAGTTACAAGCTGCGCAGTTGCGGCTTCAATAACAATAAAAACCGCGAGCATGGCAATCCAGACTATAACCGGAGTTGACATATTTAAACCTCCTTTGCTGCGTTTTACATATTATACCACATTTTCAGCTTTTTTGCAATATATTTTACCTGATATCCGCTTGTAAATCCGCTGATTGTATTTTATAATAGTTTCAAATATTTTTGAGGTGCTTTATGAAATATTTTATCGGAGTAGATATAGGCGGAACAAAATGCGCTGTTTCGGCTGTCGAAAAGGGCAAAACGGCAATACTGTTAAAAACAGTATTCAACACAGAAAGTTCGAGAGGCTGGAAATGCGTTGTCGATGATATTATAAAATCAATTCAAAACCTGATGACGAAACTCGACATACGGTCGTGCGATGTTTTGGCGGCTGGTATTTCCTGCGGCGGACCTCTTGACAGTAAAAAAGGTATAATTATGTGCCCGCCCAATCTGCCGGATTGGGACGGTGTGCCTATATGCGAAATAATAAAAAATCATTTCGGATTTCCTTCGTTTCTTCAAAACGATGCCAACGCCTGTGCTGTTGCCGAATGGCGTTACGGAGCGGGAAAAGGCTGTGAGAATATGATTTTCTTGACATTCGGCACGGGAATGGGCGCGGGATTGATTTTAAACGGCAGACTTTACAGCGGAACAAATGACCTCGCGGGTGAAACAGGTCATATTCGTCTTGCCGAAACAGGTCCCGAAGGCTACGGTAAAAAGGGCTCATTTGAAGGTTTTTGCTCCGGCGGAGGAATTGAGCGTTACGCTAAACAACAGGCTCAGTCTTATTTGGAGAACGGCAAAAAAAGCGCGCTTTTCGCGAATAAAACGGATATTGAAAAAATAACGGCAAAAACCATTGCCCAAGCCGCGCTTTACGGGGATGAATTCAGTGTTGAAATATATAAAAATTGCGGCAGAAAGCTCGGAGAGGGTCTTGCTGTTCTTGTGGATATTTTAAATCCCGAACGCATTGTTATCGGCAGTATTTACGCAAGAAGCGAAAAACTGTTGCGTTCATCTATGCTTGAAACACTGAAAAGAGAGGCCCTTGCTCGGTCGCTTTCCGTTTGCAGAATAGTTCCCGCCGCTCTTGGCGAAAATATCGGTGATTATGCGGCTTTAGGCACTGCCGCTGAAGGTTATGAAAGGATGAATAAGAGTGACAACAATACTTGAATCGCTTATTGAGCGTTTTCCTGTTTTGGCTTGCTGTAAAGATGACATTTTCAATTCATTCAAACTTATAGAGAGATGTTATGAAAACGGCGGCAAACTTCTTGTTTGCGGTAACGGAGGCAGCGCGGCGGATGCCGATCACATAGTCGGAGAGCTGATGAAAGGTTTTTTGTTGCCGAGAAAAATCGAAGCGCAAAATGAAATTCTTTCTCATCTCCAAGGCGGTTTACCTGCGATTTCGCTTTGCGCGCATTCCGGGCTGATAACCGCGTTTTCAAATGATTGTGATTTTGAGTATATTTTCGCGCAACAGGTGTATGCTTATTCTTTAAACAATAAAAATGATGTGTTGCTTGCTCTGAGTACATCCGGTAATTCGGTAAATGTAGTCAAAGCTGTTCAGACCGCGAATGAAATCGGCATTAATTCTGTTGCCGTAACAGGAAAAAATGACAGCAAACTGTCCCAAACGGCAACTGCTTGCGTTAAACTGCCCGAAACCGAAACTTATAAAATTCAGGAACTGACTCTTCCTGTTTATCATTGCCTTTGCGCAATGCTTGAAAAAAGGTTTTTCGGCTGATTTGAATATTTATATTGAATTTTAAAATTCAGTGTGATAGTATAAAAAACATACTGATAACAATAAATTAAATTGAGGAAGGTAAAGTCAATGAAACAACTTAAAGTCGGTATCATAGGCGCGGGCAGAATAGGCTCACTGCACGCTAAATCAATTTGCTATAATGTTCCCACCGCCAAGGTGGTGGGCATAACGGATGTTTTTGCCGAGAACGCAAAAAAAGTAGCCGATGAACTCGGTATAGAAAAGGTTTATGCCGATTATAAAGAAATGCTTGCCGACCCTGAGGTGGAGGCGGTTCTTGTCTGTTCCTCCACTGATACACATGCCGATATAGCTATTGAAGCGGCAAAAGCCGGCAAGCACATTTTCTGCGAAAAGCCCGTTGATCTTACGCCTTCAAAGGTTGAGGCTGTTATTGCGGCCGTTAAAGAAGCCGGCGTTAAACTTCAAGTTGGTTTCAACCGCAGGTTTGATCACAATTTCGCTAACATCCGCTCAATGGTAAACGACGGTAAAATCGGCGATGTTCATATTGTAAAAATCACATCAAGAGACCCTGAACCGCCTTCAGCGCAGTATGCGGCTGTCAGCGGCGGAATGTTTATTGATATGACTATCCATGATTTCGATATGGCTTGCTTTATGGCAGGCAGCGAAGTCACGGAGGTTTACGCAAACGCAACCTGCCTTGTTGACCCCGCCATAGGTGAAGCCGGCGATGTTGACACTGCAATCATCAGCCTTAAGTTTGCGAACGGCGCAATAGGCGTTATTGACAACTCCCGCCGTGCCGCTTACGGCTATGATCAGAGAGTTGAAGTGTTCGGCAGCAAGGGCGCGGCAATGGCTTCAAACGATACTCCCACAAATGTTGTTTATATGGGTGCCGACGGCGTCGTTTCCGACAAACCTCTTTACTTCTTCCTTGAAAGATATATGCAGTCATTCAAAGATGAAATGCTTCAGTTTGTTGAAGCGGTTATTGAAGATAAACCCGTTCCCGCTACGGGAGTTGACGGCTTGAACGCAATCCTTATTGCTCTTGCCGCCAAAAAATCAGCAGCGGAAGGAAGACCTGTTCTCATCAGTGAGATTAAATAAAGGTCGGCAATGCTTATGCGGGATTTCTTTGCGAGATTCCGCATTTTTCTTTTTTCGCAGTTAATCAGTCTTTTTCTTGTATTTTATAAATAAAGTGTTATAATAGTGAATATTATAATCAACGGAGGAAAAAATGGATAAAAAAACATTTTATATCACTACACCGATTTATTATCCTTCTGACAAGCTTCATATAGGTCACACTTACTCAACCGTTGCCGCCGACACAGAGGCGCGTTATAAAAGACTTCGCGGATACGATGTGTTCTTCCTTACCGGAACCGATGAACACGGTCAGAAAATTGAAGATATCGCAAAAGCCGCCGGAGTTACACCGAAAGAATATGTTGATAAGATTGTTGACGGAATAAAAAGTCTGTGGAAGCTGATGAACATTAGCTATGACAAGTTTATTCGAACAACAGATGATTACCATGAAAAAGCAGTTCAGAAAATCTTTAAAAAGATGTATGACAAGGGCGACATTTACAAAGGCTATTATGAAGGCCTTTACTGTAAGCCCTGTGAGTCGTTCTGGACTGAAACGCAGGCTGTTGACGGCAAATGCCCCGATTGCGGCAGACCGGTTGCAAAAGCTAAAGAAGAGGCTTATTTCTTTAAACTTTCAAACTATTCCGACAGGCTTGTTGAATATTACAACAGTCATCCCGGATTTATTGAGCCGGACAGCAGAAAAAATGAAATGATTAATAATTTCATAAAGCCCGGTCTTCAGGATTTGTGCGTGTCGCGCTCATCATTTAAATGGGGTATTCCCGTACCGATTAATGAAGAACATGTAATTTATGTTTGGCTTGACGCTTTGACAAACTATATCACCGCGCTCGGTTACGGCAGTGAAGATGATTCCGATTATAAAAAATACTGGCCGGCGGATGTTCAGCTTATAGGTAAAGATATTATAAGATTTCATACAATTTACTGGCCCGCTTTTCTTATGAGCATTGAAGAACCGCTCCCCGAAAAAGTTTACGGTCACGGCTGGGTTCTGCTTAAAGACGGAAAAATGAGCAAATCCAAGGGTAATGTCGTCGATCCCGTTTTTCTCGCTGACAGATACGGAGTGGACGCGCTGCGTTACTATCTGCTTCGTGAAATAGCTTTCGGTTCTGACGGCGAGTTCTCAAATGAAAATCTTATAAATCGTATTAATTCAGATTTGGCAAATGACCTTGGCAATCTTGTTTCGCGTACCGTCGCAATGGTTCTTAAATACTTTGACGGGGTGATTCCCGATGAAAGGGAAGCAGGGGAATTTGACTCGGAATTAAAAGCACTTGCAGCCGAAACGGTTGAAAAAGCGGAAAAATCTCTTGATACTCTTAATTTCTCTGTTGCGTTGACCGATATTTGGAAATTCATATCAAGAACAAACAAATACATTGATGAAACTCAGCCTTGGCTCCTTATCAAGGATGAAAGCAAAAAAGCGCGCCTTGCTGAGGTAATGTACAATCTTTGCGAGTCTATCCGCGTTATCTCCGTGTTGATTTCTCCTTTTATGCCGCTTACATCTCCCGAAATCCGAAAACAGCTCGGTGTTTCGCAAAGCTTTGACTGGGATGAAAGCAAAGTTTTCGGCAAAGAGGCAACCTATAAAGTCTGCAAAGGTAACATTATTTTCCCGAGAATAGATATTGAAAAAGAACTTGCCGAACTTGAGAAGAAAAAGGCGGAGAATGTCAATCCGATAAAAGCCGAAATTGAAGGCATCGCCAAAATCGGCATTGATGATTTTGCGAAGGTTGACCTGCGTGTTGCTAAGGTTACCGCATGTGAACCGATTTCCAAGGCAAAAAAACTTCTTAAACTCACGCTTGATGACGGTACAGGCACGCCGAGAACGGTTGCGTCGGGAATAGCGAAATGGTATAAGCCCGAAGATTTAACCGGCAAAAGCGTTATTGTTGTGTCAAACCTGAAGCCTGCTGTTTTATGCGGTGTTGAAAGCAACGGAATGATTTTAGCGGCCGACGCCGGTGAGGATGATGTCAGAGTTATATTCGTTGACGGTGTTCCAGAAGGGTCAAAAGTCAGATGATTAACGGTATCTTTGACAGCCATGCGCATTATGATGACCGGGCGTTTGATGAAGACAGGCAATCGCTTCTTAAATCCCTGCCGCAAAAAGGAATTGTCGCCGTAGTCAATTGCGCAAGTGATCTTAACACTTCCGGGGCTTCACTTTCGCTTACCGAATATTTTGATTTTATTTATGCGGCTTGCGGAATACATCCGCACGAAGCAAAAAGTGCTCCTGTCGGTTTTGCTGACATCCTGAAAAATTATTTAGAAAAAGATAAATGCGTCGCGGTCGGTGAAATCGGGCTTGATTATCATTATGATTTTTCTCCGAGGGATGTTCAGATCAATGTTTTTGAAAAACAGCTCGCTTTGGCAAAAGAATTTGATATGCCGGTTATTGTTCATGACAGAGAAGCTCATGAGGATACATTGAATCTTTTAAAAAAATACAAACCGAAAGGCGTTGTTCACTGCTTTTCAGGCAGTGTTGAAATGGCGAAAGAAATAATAAAAATCGGTATGTATATTGGCCTTGGAGGAGCGGTTACCTTCAAAAACGCAAAAAAGCCGTGTGAGGTTGCCGCGATTATTCCCGATGAACGATTGCTTATCGAAACCGATTGCCCATATATGACCCCCGTTCCGCACAGAGGCGAGCGCAATTCTTCTGATTATATTCCGTTTACCGCGGCAAAACTCGCCGAAATCAGAAGCACGGACGCTCAGTCAATCGCAGATATTACACGCCGCAATGCCTGTGAATTGTTCGGCGTTACAGTTTGAGAGGTTTAACCGTGACTAAAAAATTGCTTTTGTTTTTTATTACAATCTTTTTACTTTTTATTTGCTCTTGCAGCAAAACCGAAAGAAGTATTTCCGAAACAAATTCCGGCACTTCAATTCCCGTTGCCGAAGAGGGCGCGACAGGCGTTGAGTCACAGGAGGCGCTTAATCTTAAATACCTTCTTCCCGAGTATGAGTTTAATGAGATTATAGAAGAACATTATGAAGAGAGCAGCAAAGATTATTATTTGAACGCAAAGGCATCAAAACAACAATTTGACGAATATGTAGATTTGTGTGTTAAAGCGGGTTTTGTACACAGACTTGACGGCGAAAGCGACAGCTTGCTTTATAACGCATACAGTGACAACGGAGCGGAAATCGATGTTTCATATTCGGAAAAAAATTTCGAGATTTTTGTTCTGATATACAAAAGAAACGCTTAATCCGTTATTTAATCACAAAGGCTTGCAGTTGATCAGACCGCAAGCCTTTTTCTTTACAAGTTTACTGTTTGAAATATTCAGTGCTGATTGCCGCAGATTCTGAATGGGTATCCGTTTCTTAAAGAATATGATCTTACTGTTGACAGAATAGAATCACTGCAGATGGTTGTAGGCGTGTTTTCTATTATTTTAGCGCCGATTGTGTTTACTGTTGAAGGAATATGAAGATATTGCAGTGAGGAGCATCCCGAAAAAGCGTAGGCACCGATGGATGAAACGGACGAGGGAAGTATTACACCTGTCAGTTCGGAACATCCGCCGAACGCGCCCTGACCGATTACCGTAACCGAGTTGGGAATATTTATGCTTTGAAGGTTTTTGCACCCGCTGAAGGCGTATTCTCCTATAGCCGTTACACTTGACGGTATGTCAAACGCAGAAAAGCCGCATCCGGCAAAAGTGCCTTTTGGAATTGCGGTTATTCCGTATGAAAGAGTTATAGCTTTTATATTGCCGCAGTTCATAAAAGTGTATTCACCGAGAGTTGAAATACCTGCCGGAAGAACAATTTGCGTGAGAAGGGGGCAGTCGGCAAATGCGTAATCACCTAATGCTTTTAACTGAGGCGGAAGAGTCACTATGTTAAGAGAAGAACATTTATTAAATGTGTATTGACCTATTTCG
>ONON01000206.1 GCA_900319455.1 uncultured Eubacteriales bacterium | reverse complement strand
TTGCGGGTTATGACGATGAGGAATACCTGCAAAGATGTGCGAAGGTCGCTCTTTGAGGCATTACTGTTTTACGAGTGACTGCCCTTTGCTGGCGGGATTTTTGCTCGAATTACATTTTTTTAAGAATATCGGGCAATTCCTTTATGCTGTTAATTATATAATCGGGCTTTGATTTTTCTTCAAGTTCTTCCTTTGTAAAAGATGTGGTTACTCCGATGCTCAACGCTCCGGCTGCCTTTGCCGCTTTTATTCCGTTTATCGAATCCTCAACAACAACGCACTGCTCGGCCGGCAGGCCTAAAAGCCCGGCGCCTTTCAGAAAAATGTCCGGGAACGGTTTCTGCCTTGTGACATCGCTGCCTGTTACAAGCGCGTCAAAAAACGCCGGGGTAACGCCTATGGCGTTGAGGTTATGCTCAACTTTAACAAGGTCGGCGGCGGAGCATACGGCGGCTTTGTATTTTGCTTTGACACTGTTAATAACATCAAAAACCCCGTCATAAACGGCATCGGGATGTTGTTTTAATATATCTGCGTATATCGCGTAAACAACGGTTTTCATTTCAGGCCTGAATGCCACACCGTATTTTTCGGCGGGGCCGCCTAAATATCTTGTTTCTCCGGCTCCGATAAACGGCGTGAAGTCGTCGGGCTGAGCGTTTACACCGAACTGTTTTAATCCTTCAATCGCCGCTTCAAGAATAAACGGCTCCGAGTCAATCAGAACACCGTCCATATCAAAAAGAACACCTTTAATGTTCATAGCAATCACCTCCGGAATATAATATCATTTTCATTTTCTTTTTTCAACGCCTGTTGATTTTGAAAAATATAAATGATAGTATTATAAAAAGAAAGGCGGTTTGAATATGATTTATCAGATTGAAAACGAATTGTACACGGCGCAGGTCAACAGTATGGGTGCCGAACTGCATTCCTTTAAATCCAAAACAACGGGCGCGGAGTTTATCTGGTACGGCAAAGAGGAGATATGGTACGGTCAGGCGCCTGTTCTTTTTCCCGTTGTAGGTCAGGTTAAAAATGATACAATAATCTGCGGCGGCAAAAAATACAATATGCAAAAACACGGCTTTGCGCGAAAAAAAGAGTTTGAACTTGTTTCGTGCGGTAAAACAAAGGTTGTTTTTTCATTGAAAAGCAATGAGGATACATTAAAACAGTACCCCTTTGAGTTTGAACTGCTTGTTTCTTATGAGCTTATCGAAAGCGGCCTGAAGGCTTCACACACGGTTAAAAATTTAACCGACGGTGAAATGTATTTCTCATTTGGCGCCCATCCGGGGTTTAACTGCGAATTGGGCGACACGGTTGAGTTTGAAAAAAATGAAACGCTTTGTACAGAACGCATTTCATCAGACAATCTTATTATTCCCGAAAAATACCCGCTTCTTGACAATGAAAAAACAATAACGCTCACAAAAGAGATTTTTGAACCCGACGCTCTGATTCTTTCGGATATAAAATCGGAATATGTTACAATCAACAGCCCCGGCTTAAACAGAAAAATCAAAGTTGTTTTCGGCAAAATTCCTTTTCTCGGCATCTGGGCAAAGCCCGGTGCGCCCTATGTTTGCATTGAGCCGTGGTTCGGCGTGAACGACGGCAGAGAAGATTACGGCGAATTTTCAAACAAACGCGGAATACAGCGCCTTGAAAAGGGCGGGGAGTTCAACTTCTGCTGGTGTGCTCAACCGGAAGAATCGCGTTGACGGCACTTCGCAGTGTTGCGGTTTCATTCCGGTTTTGCGGCTGGCTTTAAATACAGTTCAACCCCAATTTCTTCCGGCATTTTACCCCGTAGGGCGGCATTCCCCAATGCCGCCGCAAAACATTCAAAATCACCGCAAAATTCACCTTTTTTGCGGTAGGGGCGATTATCAATCGCCCGCAATATTTAATGCAAATTTACGATATAACCCGTAGGGCGGCATTCCCCAATGCCGCCGAAAAACTTTCAAAATCACCGCAAAATCAACCCTTTACGCGGTATGGGCATATTACGAGCAAAGCGAGTAAACAAGGTTCTGCCGTAGGCAGGTTCTTATTACATCATTTGCGAGTAACAAGGTTCTGCCGCAGGCAGGTTCTTACAACCTGTCCCCGCCGTCATACCGTCGTTTTACGGCGTTGAACACTTCATTGTCTTGATGCTCCGCATATCCCTGTTGCGGGCGATTGATAATCGCCCCTACTTCAGCAATTGCATAAAATTATATATTCTTATTAATGGATTTTGTCTCCGTAACTCCGTAGGGCGGCATTTCCCAATGCCGCCGAAACAACAATAACAATCCCACCGAA
>ONON01000219.1 GCA_900319455.1 uncultured Eubacteriales bacterium | reverse complement strand
GCAGGCTCAGTTCTTCAGTAGCCGCGTAATGCGTGACAGGCTACGGGGCACTCCCCTGTTCACGTTCACTGCTGTGTGACGCCTCGTACCGGGCCGCAGTACTCCCGGCGGAGACGGCTGCTTATTTAAGCAGCGAGTGCAACTGTTTCGTTGTCGTTTATTTTTAGGTTTGCGGCTTTTAAAGCGGTTCCGCGCCGCTGCTCGCTTATCCGGGTTCAGACTCCCCGTCGAAATCCTTTCATCCCCATAATATCAGTATTTTATTCCTCTTTCGATTTTGCGCTGCGCCTCTTTGACGGCGGCTGATTCGCGCTTGTCGTAAAGTTTTTTGCCTTTACATAATCCGACTTCAACCTTCGCTCTGCCCTTGCTGAAATAAACGCTCAGCGGAACAAGGGCGAGCCCCTGCTGCTTTACCGTGCCGTAAAGGCGGTTAATCTCTTTTTTGTGCATAAGCAGCCGGCGCACGCGAACGGGGTCGCGGTTGAAGATGTTGCCCTGTTCATAAGGGCTTATGTGCATACCGTTGACGAAAATCTCGCCGTTTTTTATTGAACACCAGGCGTCTTTAAGGTTGATTTTGCCCTGCCTTATGGATTTGACCTCGGTGCCGAAAAGTTCAATACCCGCTTCATATTTTTCAAGCACAAAATAGTCATGGTATGCTTTTTTGTTCTGTGCCACGGGTTTTCTGTCGGGATTATTCTGCATTGAAAACCACCTTATTTTGTTTTGCCGCGTCTGTTATATTCTCTTCTGTTTTTCTCAGCGGCCTGTTCAATGCGCTTTTTTCTGTCAAGGGCGGCTTTTTTTGCCTTGACCTTCGAGAGAGGTTTTGATTGCGCTGGCTTTTTCGCGGGCTTTTTCTCCTGCCCGAGTTCGGGGTTCTTTTTATAAAGAACTATTGTTCCGCCTATGAGCTGAACCACATCGCTGCCCGTTGCAGCGGCGAGCCTGTCGGCTGTTTCTCTCGGTGATTCGGGAGCGCTTTCAAGCAGAATTTTCACCTTTATGAGCTCACGCGCTTTAAGCGCCTCTTCTGTTTGTTTAATTACGGAATCCGAAATTCCGCCTTTGCCTATCTGGAACAGGGCGTCAAGCGAATTTGCCTGAGCTCTGAGCGCGGCTCTTTCTTTACTTGTCAATTTTATTTCCTCCGAGAATACCGGCAAGGGCTCTGCCTGCCTTGCCTCTGTGGCTTATGGCGTCTTTCTGCCGCGGCGTGAGTTCCGCCATAGTGGTTTTATAACCGTATTCATCCGGCAGAAAATACGGGTCATAGCCGAACCCTCCGGTGCCTTTGGGAGTGTAGCCTATTCTGCCCCTGCACTCGCCGCGCACGGTGATTTTTTTACCGTCCGGGTAAACACAGCAGATAACGCTGACATAAGCGGCAGTGCGTTTTTCATCCGGCACACCCTCAAGTTCTTTGAGAAGTTTCAGGTTGTTCGCCTCATCGTCGCCGTGAACACCCGAAAACCTCGCGGAATAAACGCCCGGCGCTCCGCCGAGCGCGTCAACGGCAAGGCCCGAGTCATCGGCTATGCAGGGCATACCGCTCTCTTTACAGCCGAGGTCGGCTTTGATAAAAGCGTTTTCTTCAAAAGTTTTGCCCGTTTCTTCAGCGTCGGTGAGTTCAACCCCCGCCTCTTCCGCAAGAAGAACGCGTATGCCGAGAGGGTTGAGTATGCGTGAGATTTCATCACGCTTTTTTAAATTGTGCGATGCAATAATATAATCCATCTGTGTTATTATTCCTCCGGTTTGCCGTCGGATTTTGCGTCACTGTCAACAAACATTGCCTGCGCGAACGCTTCGGGGTCAAACGGTTTTAAATCGTCAATACCTTCGCCCACTCCGATAAATTTGACGGGAAGCTTCAGCTCGTTGCGTATGGCAAGCACAACGCCGCCCTTCGCGGTGCCGTCGAGTTTGGTGAGAATTATGCCCGTGAGCTCGCAGATGTTGCCGAATTCCTTTGCCTGGCTTATCGCGTTCTGCCCTGTGGTGGCGTCAAGAACAAGCAGAATTTCGGTGTCGGCGTAAGGAAGCTCGCGGTCAATTACTTTGTAAATTTTGGAGAGCTCCTCCATAAGGTTTTTCTTGTTGTGAAGTCTGCCCGCGGTGTCACAGATAATGATGTCATCATCTCTGGCTTTAGCCGCGCAGATGGTGTCATAAACAACGGCGGCCGGGTCCGCGCCCTCTTTGTGCTTAACAAGGTCAACTCCTGCTCTGTCAGCCCATATCTGAAGCTGGTCAATCGCCGCGGCTCTGAAGGTGTCCGCCGCTCCGAGAATAACCTTTTTGCCGTCATTTTTGAAATAAGCCGCCATTTTGCCTATGGATGTGGTCTTGCCCACCCCGTTTACACCGATTACAAGAAGAACCGCGGGGATTGTTACAAGATCCATATCGCCGCCCGAAAGCTTTTCGGCGACTATTTTTTGAATCTCTTTTTTGACCTCATAGGTCCAGCGGAGTTTTTCGGAACGCACTCTGTCGCGCAGTTCCTCAACTATCTCGGTTGAGGTCTGTATGCCGACATCCGCCATAATGAGTATTTCTTCAAGGTCGTCATAAAACTCGTCATCCACCTCGACCTTATCCTGCAGCGCGGCGTCTATCGCGCCCGCGACGCTGTCACGGGTTTTTTTGAGACCCCTGTTAAAATGCTTGAAAAAGCCCATTTTTTATTCCTCAATATTCTTTCTGATGTCATTTATCGCCGATTGAAGCGAGCTGTCATTCTCAAGCCCTTTTTTGACAACATCAAGGGCGTGCATAACCGTTGTATGGTCGCGCCCGCTGAACTCTTTGCCTATATCCTCAAGCGAAAGGCCTGTGGTTTCGCGGATGATATACATTGAGATATTGCGCATTTTCACGGTGCGCGCGTCTTTCTTTTTGGAGCGGATTTCATCGGGCTGCGCGCCGAATGAGCGGGCAACCTCGTTGATTATTTTCTCAACCGTAACGGGTGTGGGCACGGAGCTGCTGAGAATATCCTTAACAGCGCCCTGCGCCGTAGCGAGGTTTATGCTCACGCCGTGAATGGTTGAATAAGCTTTGAGTTTTTTAACCGCCCCTTCAAGCTGGCGGATGTTGCTTTTTATGTTCTCCGCGAGAAATTCCACCACATTGGGCGGTATTTCAACGCCCATAACCTTCGCCTTGCGGTTGAGAATAGCCATTCTTGTTTCAAGGTCGGGCGCTTTTATATCGGCAAGAAGCCCCCACTCAAACCTGCCCTTGAGCCTGTCTGCCAGGGCTTTGAGCTCTTTGGGAGGGCGGTCGGATGTGAGAACTATCTGTTTGCGGTTGTTTATAAGGGCGTCGAATGTGTGGAAGAACTCCACCTGCGTTGCCTCGGTGCCGGAGAGAAACTGAACATCGTCAACAAGCAGAACATCGGCGTTCCTGAACTTTTCATGCACGGGCTGCATTGTTTTGTTGCGCATATTCTCAACAATAATGTTAATAAACTGCTCGCCCGTGATGTAAATGACATTCGAGTCGGGATTATCCTGCTGAATCTTATGACCTATGGCGTGAAGAAGGTGGGTTTTGCCCAGGCCGGAATTGCCGTAAATAAACAAAGGGTTGTAGCCTTTTGAAGAACCGGGCTTTTCGGCAACGGCAACAGCCGCCGCGTGCGCAAAACGGTTTGACGCGCCCACAATAAAGGTTTCAAACGTGCTCTCTTCGTCGTCGGTGTTGTCTTCATAGGATGTGCTTTTCGCGGCGGTGTCGGGTTCATCCCGGGCGCTGACAAAATCTATTTCAACATCAAGACCGGTAACGGTTTTGAACGCGGCTTTGATTTTGTCAACAAACTGCTGCATAATGATTTTGATGCGGAACTCATCTGTTGAAAGAAGCGCCGAAACTCCGTCAAAGCTGACGAGGTCCATATTACTGAGCCATACTTCATAAATGGTTTCGGAGACGTTGTTTTTAAGCTCCGCCTGAACGCTCTCCCACAGCTCATTTGCTGATTTCATTTTCTTTTCTCTTCCTTTTTTATTGT
>ONON01000134.1 GCA_900319455.1 uncultured Eubacteriales bacterium | reverse complement strand
GCCGCCTTGAAGATACCGCGGAATACGGAGTCTTCCGCGAACGGCTTCATAAAATGTTTGTGACAGCCGATTTGAAATCCGTGTTCTCCGTAACAGACTTAAAATACAAAATCTGGTACACCGCTTTTAAATATTTTCCGTCGTTTACCTGCAAAATCAGAAATTTGTTGAAGATAGGGTTGTAAATATGCCTCTAATCAGCGTAATCGTTCCCGTTTATAAAGTTGAAAAATATCTCCATCGCTGTATCGACAGTGTTCTTGCACAGACTTTTACGGATTTTGAGCTGTGGCTTGTCGATGACGGTTCTCCCGATGCCTGCCCCAAAATCTGCGATGAATACAAACACAGTGATTCGCGTGTGAAAGTGATTCATAAAGCGAACGGCGGGCTTTCGTCCGCGCGCAACGCCGCTCTGGACCGCGTGACGGGCAATTACATCTGCTTTGTTGACAGTGATGATTATATCACGCACGACGCGCTGGAAACGCTTTATTGCGCGCTTGTTGAAACAGATGCCGATGTCGCGGTCGGCAATATGATGAGTGTGGATGAGGGCGGGAATATTAAAGAGTTTTACGCTCCCGCAAGCGGGAGAACCATACTCGAAGGCGACGGCGTTCTTTCAACCTTGAACCAGCCCTGTGCACAAAACAGGTTGTATAAATCCGGAATATTCCGTTCGCTCCGTTTTCCCGAGGGCAGGCTTTATGAAGATGTTTTTATCTACCATAAAGTTCTCGCTCAGACAAAGCGAATGGTTATGACCGGCAAGACGGATTATTATTATCTTATCCGGTCAGACAGTATTATGCACTCGCAATATGACATCCGTTTTACCGATATTGTTTTCGCGATAAAAGAGCGTTATGAGTGGCTTGAATCAATCGGCAAAAAAAAACTCGCGAATGAAGCGAGGCTGTTCATCTATTCAAGAGTTGCCGTCGCGTACGCAAATCTTGACGCTTCAATACCCGAAAACAGGAAAAAACTGCGGGAAATCAAAGATATTTACATAAGCTGTTACCGTGTGCTTATGAATGACGGAACACTCGGAATAAAACAGAAAATACGGCTTTTTCTTCTCAGGTATCTGCCGTGTGTTCACACAAAACTGTTCGGCGAAAAAATGCCCCTGTCTTTGGGGTAAGGAGTAATTTATGGCAATTAAAGTCAGCGTTATAATTCCTGTTTACAATGTTGAAAAGTATCTTCGGAAGTGTCTTGACAGTGTTGTTTCTCAGACGCTTGAGGAAATTGAAATAATCACAGTAAACGACGGCTCACCGGATAACTCTCTTTCAATTCTTAAAGAATACTCCGAAAATGACAGCCGAATTATTATAATCGACAAACAAAATGAGGGCGTCGGCAAAGCGCGCAACGACGGCTTAAACGCCGCTGCGGGTGAGTTTGTTGCCTTTATGGATTCCGATGATTATTATCCGTCGGCGGATGTTCTTGAAACGCTTTATAATACCGCGAAAAATTACGGCATTAAAATTTGCGGCGGGTTGAAAATCAAGCTTAATACAGACGGAACTTTTGAGAAAAGCGAGCCCGCGCTTGAGGATGCGGGTATGCGGTTCAGCGCGGAGGGGCTTACAAAATATATCGATTACCAGTATGATTACGGCTACACTCAATTCATTTTTGACCGAAAACTGCTGAAAGATAATAATATTTATTTCCCGTCATACAGGCGTTTTCAGGATCCGCCGTTTTTTGTCAGAGCGATGACTGCAGCAGGAGAGTTCTTTATGACGCAATGCGAAAGCTATTGCTACAGAACGGTGCCCGCCGAAGCAAAATATTCGGTTAAAAACACCGTGGATTTTCTTTGCGGCCTGATTGACAATATTGAGTTTTCAAAACAGAATAATCTCGCAAAGCTGCATTGTCTGTGCGCAAAACGTCTTGACCGTGAGGGGTCATTTATGGCAACCCGAAATCTTTTTGACAGCGACGCCAAGCGGATTGTTTCGCTGATGATAAAAGCCACGGCGTTAATTGACACACGGTGGCTCAGGCAAAACGGTTATGAACTG